>JAWXTS010000001.1:0-2725 GCA_044433305.1 Rikenellaceae bacterium
ATCAGCTGTGAGCCATTGCCACTATCACACATGATAGGTTCACTCCAACCGATTGAAGCCAAGCCACTCTTAATCTCTTGAGCTTTAGCCAACGCTAAACTATGTTCATCATCACTGCTTGAGACACCAGCTGGTCGAGCTGCATCACAATCGATTAATAACCATCTACGCTCAAGGATATCAACATCTGAAGTTGTCGGCGTTTTACCAGCAGGTTTTAGACGATTTACGGCTCTAGCCAAAAGGTCAGGATTGACCGGATTAACCGTCACATAAGCTCCTCGATAACTTAGCAACTTGCTCAAATCATCTGCCACCTTGTCGATATGCTCATAGTCAAAATATCCCGACTCCACATGTTCCCTACGATAATCGTAGGTAATAGCATCTAACACTCGTATTTCAAAGACATCACCATCTTGAAAATAGGTACGAAGTGCATTCATTAGTTCTTCTTTATCAATCATTTTCTTGCTCCTTACGTTTCATTGTTTCGATTTCGTCTAAAATTGTCTCAAATTTGCATTTTTTATGTAAACTGTTATACGTTATCTCAATAATTTGGTGCATTTTATCTCCTTAGTTTAAATAGTATTTACACATCCTATAACAAAAAAACAGAGGTTGAAGATTGGTCGTGGTTATCTTGTCAACAGTACAAAATAGGGGGTAGTTGTGAAAAGGAAAAAGAGAGAAAGAAAGAGCTATATGTCAACGTGACACTAGCCCTTTGTGAGTATGAAAATAATAGCTAATCTAGTACAATTACACTCCCTACATCTTTTTAAGCCAATCTGCGGTTTTCTTATCTATGGGTTTCAGAGATTCGCCCGTTTTTGCTAGTTCGGTTAGGACGTTTGCCATGGTTTCAGCCAACATTCCGGTTCGTCTAATTAGGTCAACGTAATCGGTTGTGGTTTTAGCCGCTTTGATCATGCCCTCTAAGCCGTATAGTTCTAGCATTAAGGTGTTGCGGTGGGCCTCTGCGTCGGTGTAAGGTGATTGAGTTTTCATTGTGTTTATCCTTATTTTGTTGTTTCATTTTCGTACCTCGTACTATACATACTATACCATGTAATACATTTATATCCAGTAAATTAAGCACAATTCACCAACATTCTAGCATAGTATATTCAGTTATCATTTTATCATCATAAGCTACTGTACAAGTCACCCACTTTTTAAAGGCTTTGGCTTCTGGCTTTTTGCTACCTAGAATTGCGTTGTACAAGCCAGACTCGTTGATAATAGTCAGGTGTCTAGCCATAGGATTTGCATCCCCCAAAATGGGGGGTGCAATTTTCGTCACCTCATCTTCATCTAACCGCTTTGTCATTTTTTCAGTTTCAGCATACTCTAAAATCTCGGCTACATCTTTAGCTACGAACCATGGTTCACCATCTTGGGTTATAACTCTTACATCGTTGTTTTTAAAGTTAAAAACCGCTACTTCTGTACTCTTGTTCTTCATTTTGATTTTCTCCTAAATTTTGATTCCTGCTTGCTTTAGAGCTAAAGCAAACTTAAGTTTTAACAGTTCAAGGGTATGTTGTGTTAGATTTAGTTGTCGGCATACTCTCTTATCAGTGTAGTTGTTCATGAATAGATAGCACACTGCTCTTTCGGTTTGGTCGGTTAAGGTTGCTAGAAATTCTTGAACTATCTGCTGACGTTGAGTATCATTTTGTCGTCTGGTCATGATATTATCCCTTTTCTACCACGCCTACAAGAGACGTGGTAGAGGTATGTTTTTAGGTTATTTTCTGCCCCATAATGGCTGATTAGGTGGAGGTATTGGAGCAGCTGTCGTTGCTGGCTGCTGCACTCCCTCCCTTACGGCGTACCCTTTGATTTCATTAGTAATCTCATCGGTATCGTTGTTTCTCTTGCAACGAACAGTGATGGTTAAGGGCAAGTTATGCAACTCCTCAGAGGCCTTGGGTTGGGGCACATTGACTGCTCGACATATTGCCGAGAGATCAGCCTTTGCCATACGGATGGCATCGGGATTAAGGTGCTCTAGGTTTAGCCTTGACCATTGTTTTCGACCTTGATATTCACCTTCAATCACCTCAAAAGTAAGTTCAAGATAGCGACCGTTGCCAGTCTTGGTGGGTTTCATATCTGAACCGATGATTACTGCTTGATATTTACCAGCAGGGATTGCCTCGAAACCAACTGATGGTTCGACCTCATAAGCATTGAAATTGTGTAACATTGCCATTTTTAATTTTCCTTATATTACTGCCATATTGGCATGGTTTAATTTGGGTTTGGGTAGGATTGCGAGTTTAGAGTGAGGGCATTGGATATGTTCACAATACCTTACAAGGGAGTATTCGTGCTGTACTAAACGATACCTCTCGCCACGATAAATGAATCTGCCACATACATCACACACCATTCGGTGACTAGCTGTTCTGGTCTTTTCGTACATCTTTGACCTCATAGGTTTTTCTTTCTCTGAACTCAGATTGCTTGCCTACATTCCAGTTACTCACTGGACGAAAATATCCGCAGACACGACTATAAATCTCACATACTTTTTCGCACTTACTCATTGTTCTTCTCCTGTGCTTTTTGATACTCATTGATAAAGGCTTGCCAAGAAAGTGGTATCTCGCTTGGTAATCCATAACGATTTTTTGCTACGCAGGCTGGACTTCCCACTGTCCTAAGGATGCGTTCTCCGCCATCAGCTCCTATTGGAGTGGCCACTGCTCGG
>JAWXTS010000002.1:0-86896 GCA_044433305.1 Rikenellaceae bacterium
TAAACGCTTGAGAGTGCAGGTTTTACCTTCTTTAGTCCGTACATAAGCAAGTAGTTTGGCAGCAGAGTTGGCATTAAGGTCATGTAGGCCAGCAGTAGCCACATATTCATATCGAAGCCCGAGTAGTCTACTTGCGTCACGCTCCTTGCGCCTATGGGTAAGATTATCACTGCTGCCGAGGTCATAATCCAGCGTAGGATGGTCATGGGTGAATATTTTGCTACTATGTCCTTGAACCACACCACATATATCGCGGTGCACATAACACACAGCATGATTAGTATATTGCCAAGCAGAAGGTTGCTTGCACTTTGGTGGCCGCTGTTACTTAGTAGCATCACCAGCACGCCCACAAGTCCCAGAGTAACGCCAATTATTTTAAGTGTTGAGAAACGGTCTTGACCCACAGCCACCGACAACAGCAGCACTGCAATAGGCCCAAGGGCTGCTATCACCGAGCCGTCTATGGGGCTTGTCATAGACAGTCCCGCCATCAAGAAGTATTTGCGTATGAGTACAACGATTAGTCCAGCAAGAATCAGCATGGGCATATCCTTGCGTTCGACCTTAGGCCCTTCTTCGCGCCACCTTTTGAATAGTAGAGAGCAGAGGCTCAGAACTCCCGTGGCTACAAGGGTTATGGTTACCATGGCCTCGACACCAATGTGTTTTGGCAGGGCATAGGTATAGATAGGGTAAGACAGTCCCCAGATGCCGTTGCAGCATAGTAGAGCAACGTGGGGGTTCAGTTTAATATTCATAGCATATAGTTTTGGCGAACTATATACAATTACTGAGCCTTTTATGTTGTGGCTATGCCTTAAATGCTATTTTTCAGAGTTAATTGTGCTGGCAAACTTGCTGCGACATACAAAGTGTGGGTTCTCTAAGTCGGCCTTGTTGTACTCTAAGCAGCTCGGAGCACCCTCTCCGATAGGTGTTGTTGAGCCACCAGCGCACGCAAGTATCAGCTCGCCTGCTGCCGTGTCCCACTCCATGGTGTGAGAAGTCCTTACATAGTAGTCTACCATGCCCGAGGCAAGCATACAGAACTTATAAGAGCTGCCTTGCTCTACAATCTCGCAGTCTGGATGTAGCTGTTTAAGCTTTTCAACCTGAGCAAAAGTCTGCTCAGTGTTGTGTGAGCGGCTAATGGCTATGCGTATAGGGGTGTGCTCTTCTGCAAAAACTGGTAGCTTATGTGCATCGGCATATATCTCGGCTATGGTGTAGTCGGCCTCAAGGCTAGGTACAACCTCGCTATTGAAGAAAGAGCCTACCTGATGGTCACAGAAAAACATCTTGCGTGTATATGGAACATAGATTACACCCAGTACTGGTTTGTTGTTATATACCAAGGCGATATTGATAGTAAACTCGCCATTGCCTTTGATGAACTCTTTGGTGCCGTCAAGTGGATCTACCAGCCAAAACAAATCCCAGCCACATCTTTCTTGGTAGAGCAAATCGCGTCCCTCCTCACTAAGTATAGGCAGGCGCGTTGGGTGTAGATACTCCAAGATGAGCTTGTGCGAATTTCTGTCAGCAAGAGTTATGGGCTTCTGATTCTTAAGCCCGATCTCTAGATCGTCAACATTGTTGTAGATGTTTAGTACCTCGGCTCCGGCACGAACCGCTGCATTGTAGGCATAGGTAATAAAAAAATCTCTTTGTTCTGGGCTAAGCATATCTCAATTTTTAGGTGTGTTGAAAACTGTGGTGTTGTTTATTGTTTCTGGTTGCTAAAGTAAAGCATCTGGGAGTCCTTGATGGTTATGCTCTTAACCACGGGACCTTTGATGTGTTCGCCGTTGGGACCATACCAGTGTCCTTTAGGGAAGCGCACTGTGCGTGTGTTGCTATCTCCCTTTGGAGGAACTACAAGGTAGCGTGTGCCCAACATGTATTGGTCATAGCAGTCATAGAAACCCTGTCGAGGGTACATATACTCTAGCGAGCGAATAAGAGGCTCTCCTGTAACTAACGATTCTTCCAGACTCTCTAGTATATAACTGCTTAGCTTCTCGCGCATATCCACGATGCTCTTGGCATTGGCTTTGATGGTATTGTCTTCGATTGCGTATGGCAAGAATGGGACCATACACATGGGCGAAAGTCCTGTTGATTGTAAATATCTTGATATCTGACTCTGGTTGTCTAGTCCATTACCACAATGTATGGCCACTGCGTTAAAAGGCATGTACATGAATCCTTTGCTTAGATAGTCTGTTAAGAAGTTCTCTGCATTGCTTAGGGTTTGGTACTTGTAGGTGGTGATAGATGGGGTGTAGTGTCCCGCGTTATAGGATTTTATGTTCAGTGGCATTGATGTGTTGTCGCACAGAGCATTCCAAAGGTTCTTAAACTCTTGGTGCTTTGGATTTATGCTAGGGTCTGCCGCGATGCCACAGTCTGTGAAGATGCCATCAAAACCATAGTTCGCTTTGTTTTTTGCTAGGTGGTTCTTTGCTATTTGAATGGCTCCAGAGGCTGTAATGTCAAATATAGCAGCATATCCATAGCCTTTGGTCTCTATGATTATAGGTTCTCCGCTTTGAGGGTCAGTGACCAGCAGGCCTTGGTTCTTGTAATTATTGAACATACGGCCCGAAGCACTCACATAAGGAGTTATAGATACTATAATCTTAAAGCCTTTTTCTTTTATTTTTTGTATCTGCTCAGAGAGGTTGGTGTAGTACTGCTCGTCTACGGCATAGCTTCCTAGGCTTGTCTGCCAGTCGTCACCCAGAAGGATTATACCCTTAGGCCATCCCTCGGCTATAATTTTGTCGACACAAGATACAAGGTCTCCGTTTACGCCAAGGTATTCCTTGCTGCCACGAAGGTCATATATTATAGATGAGTATAGAGATTTTTCTATCGATGGTTGCTGCTCGCGGAAGTTGCGGTGGAAACAGTATAGGTAGGCCTCGCGTAGACTCTTGCCTCCTGTGGCTACTTTGACTTCTCTACTCAGGGTTACTGCCTTGTCTGTTATAGTGGCGTCGAAGGGTTGGTCAGAGTAGATGTATCGTCCTTTGTTTGATATGAGAAACGATGGGTTGCCTATGGTGTTCTTGCTGTCTATTGTAACAGTCTTGTTTTGGTCTATGCCATACCATCTTTCGCCACTTGCAATTTTGATGTCAAATGCAGAGGCTAACGCTGCTGTGAGCGTAAGGGCAAGTGTTAATATTGTTCTTTTTATGGATAGCATATTGTTATATTTCGATGTGTTTAAGTAGTGTTATGAAGTGTACTGCGCCCTGTCCAAAAGCATCAGCTGCTATCTTTGTATATTCTACAAATAGCTCTTCGGTAATTTGTTTGTAAAGACCTAGGTGCTCGACTTCAACCTGAAGCGAGTAGGTGTGGTGGCCTACATTTTCGGCAGAAAGCACTCTGGTGAAAAGTATTTTCTCTAGTCCTGCTTGCTTTAGAGAAGGGATATATTTGTCGACAAGAAGCACGTACCAGCGGTCGTGAACTTCGGGGCTAACCATGAATGAGGTGTTAACAGTGTACATGCAATTAAATTTTTGACTAAGGTACTATCTTTTTATCAAACCATGAAATTTTTTAGTGCTTTAGCCGTATTCAAATTTATGTTTTTGCAAAAAGCCTGATATTTAGAGCAAAAAAAATGAGAAAACTTTTTTTATTTGACAAATGTGTGTATATTTGCAGCTCAATTTGTACAAAAAACAAAAAAATTAAATGTACGTAATCGTAGAAATCGCAGGTCAACAATTTAAAGTTGAGAAAGGTCGTAAGCTCTATGTTCACCGTCTTGCTGGAGAAGAAAATTCTTCAGTTAGCTTCGACAAGGTACTGCTAACGGAAAACGACGGTCAGGTCAATGTAGGCTCACCTGTAGTAGAAGGAGCTAAAGTTAACGCCACAATTCTTAAACATCTTAAAGATGATAAAGTTATCGTCTTCAAGAAGAAAAGAAGGAAAGGATACAAAGTTAAGAACGGACATCGTCAGTACTTGACTCAAATCCTTATCGACGACATTATTGCATAACTATTAAAACCAAAGAAAAATGGCACACAAAAAAGGAGTAGGTAGCTCAAAGAATGGTCGTGACTCAGAGAGTAAACGTCTAGGTGTGAAGCTTTTTGGCGGTCAGTTTGCCAAAGCCGGAAACATTATCGTTCGTCAACGCGGAACGGTTCACAATCCTGGTGAGAATGTAGGAATGGGTAAAGATCACACCCTTTTCGCTCTCGTCGCTGGCACAGTAACATTTGCTAAAAAAGCCGAAGGAAAATCTTACGTTTCTGTTGCTCCAATCTCGGAGTAAGGAAATAGTAATCTTCACTAATAAAGAAGTCGCTCTGAGTTTCAGGGCGGCTTCTTTATTTTTTGTGCTTACATCAGCTATTTTTAACATGCTCATTGTTAATTGTATAATAATTATCTATTTTTATCGTTTACATTGGACGCGAAAGGGGTTCCCTTATTGTAATACTAATAACCAAACTTGTCATGAAACACCTATTGTTTATTCTTTCGTTGATTGTTGTGGTGTGTAGCTGTGGCTCTCAAAGCTCGGTGCAACAGAAAACAGTCACTGTAAAAGTTGATACTGTGCGACTATACGGCGCAGAACCATTTACCGAATACTCGGGACGCGTAAAGGCTTCTCAAGATATTAATCTGGCTTTCAGGGTCAGCGGTACTATCCTTGAAACATATTTTAAAGAAGGTCAGTTTGTTAGCAAGGGGCAGACCTTGGTTCAGATGGATCAGAGAGATTATGCCATTCAGCTAAATGCAACAGAGGCAGAGTATAAGCAGATAAAAGGTGAGGCCGAACGCGTTATAGAACTGTATGAAAGAAACAGCGTCTCTAAGAGCGACTACGAAAAAGCAGTCTATGGCTTGCAGCAGATAACGGCTAAGTATGAGGCGCACAAGAACGCCTTGGCTGATACACGTCTTGTAGCTCCTTTCGATGGCTATGTGTCAAAATATAGATACCAAGCTGGCGAGACTGTGGCCGCTGGTTATCCTGTTGTGTCTATGTATAATAACGATACTCCCGAGGTTGAGATATATATCCCAAAGGATGAGTATGACAAAAGAGATAAGTTCGCTAGCTTTGAGTGTGGTGTAGGGGAAGATAATGCGGCTCTGTCGCTAATCTCTATATCGCCTAAGGCAAATTTGAACCAACTGTATTCTGTACTACTAAAAGTTAGCAGCTTGTCAGAGGCTATGCCTGCTGTTGGTAGTATTGCCACTATACGTGTAAAGTATGTGTCGAATGAAAAGAGTGAGATTGTTGTGCCAACCTCATCTTTGTTTAAGCGAGAGAATAAGAGCTACGTGTGGATTTATAATAACGGCAGTGTAAGCAGCCGTGAGGTATTCCCTGTAACAGTATATACTGATGGCTTTGTTAGTGTCGAGGGTGACGTCAGCTCAGGAGAGATTGTTGTTTCGGGTGGTGTGCGCTCGCTTGAGGAGAAACAAGCTGTGAGACCACTTAAGCCTCGCTCGCAAACTAATATTGGGGGTCTACTATAATGGATATATCAAGTTGGTCGCTGGACAACAAGAAGTTGATATACTTCGTTGTCGGGGTCTTGATGCTGGGAGGTGTGTGGGCACTTTCTACTATGCCTAAGCTGGAGGACCCAGAGTTAAAAGTTAAAATGGCAGCCGTGGTTACGGTCTACCCTGGAGCCTCGGCTCACACTGTTGAGATGGAGGTGACGGACCCTCTAGAGAAAGCTATACGCAATGCTCGCGAGATAGGTGATATAGAGAGCACATCTATAAACGACATTTCTATAATATATGTAAATCTGAATACTGCTGCCCCAGAAGAGAATCTTGAGCAGTACTGGGACATTCTGCGTCGCAAGGTTGATGCGGCGGGAGCACTGCTGCCTTCGGGTGTGCGTGAGCCTGTTGTTATTGACGACTATGGAGATGTGTTTGGGTTGTTCTATGCTGTCACTAACGATGGCTATACCCAGACCCAGTTCAATGACTATGTAGACCTTGCCAAGCGCGAGATAGAGAATATCGATGGTGTGGAGCGTGTAGCTATCTATGGTCAGCGCAAGGAGTGTATAGACATTATGCTTGATGAGCAGCGTATGTCTCACCTTGGTGTGTTGCCCTCAGAGGTGCTGATGACTCTTAATGGTCAGAACGAAACGGTCTATGCAGGCTACTTTGAGAGTGGCGATCAGCGTCTAAAAGTAAATATCACGGGTCGCTATCAGAACATAGATGATATACGTAACCTTATTATTCAAGGTCATGAGGATGACCAGATACGCCTAGGAAATATAGCTTCGATAGCGCATGGCTATGAGCAGCCTGTGCGTCAGGCGATGTCTTTTGATGGCAAGGAGGCCATGGGATTTTCTATCGCTGCCAAGAGCGGTACCGATATAATAAAGATAGGCAAGAGAGTCGAGGCCAAGCTCAGCGAGTTGCAGGGTGGCAGAGTGCCTGAAGGTATAAACTTCAATAAGGTATTCTTTCAGGCCGACCGTGTAAAAGACTCTTTGGGTACCTTTGGAATAAACCTTCTAGAGTCTATACTTATCGTGGTTGGTATCTTGATGCTCACCATGGGTCTTAGGAGTGGATATATTATGGGTGTCTGCTTGCTTGTTATTGTACTAGGTTCGGTGTTGATACTGTGGCTTTGTCAGGGTGCGGTGCAGAGGGTTTCTGTGGCTACCTTTGTGCTGGCCATGGGTATGCTGGTGGATAATGCCATAGTTGTTATTGATGGAATACTTATGGACCTTAAGCGTGGAGTGCCACGCAAGCAGGCCCTGACTGATATAGGTCGTAAGACGGCCATGCCTCTGCTTGGTGCAACGATGATTGCCATTCTTGCTTTCTATCCTATATACCTTTCGCCTGACTCGTCGGGTATTTATGTGCGCGACTTGTTTATTGTGCTGGCCGTGTCGCTGTTGTTGAGTTGGTTTGTGGCGTTGACCTATGTTCCTGTTGTTGCAGACCGTTTGCTCAAAGTCGAAAAGACCAGTAATGGCCAAGAGGAATTGTATGGCGGAAGATGGTATGACATGCTACGTAGTGTGCTTACATGGACTATCTCGCACCGCTGGACAACCATAGGCGTGGCAGTGGTTCTACTGGCTCTGAGTGGCTATGGATATAAGTTCTTGCCTCAGGGTTTCTTCCCTGATATGGGCTATGACCAGCTGTATATAGAATATAAAATGCCTGAGGGCACACGTTCTGATAGGGTTACAAGAGACCTTGCTGAGATTGAAGAATATCTGCTTGGGCAGGACAATGTAACTCACGTAACAACCTCTATCGGGGGTACTCCTTCGCGCTATAATCTGGTGCGTTCTATTGCCGAGTCGTCGATGTCTTATGGTGAGCTTATCGTTGACTTCACCTCTAAAGAAGAACTTATAGCCTCTATGCCTAAGTTGCAGGAATATCTTTCTGAGAACTATCCTGCGGCCTATGCACGTGCAAAACGCTATAACCTTATGTATAAGAAGTTCCAGATTGAGGCCAAGTTTGATGGTCCCGATCCAGCAGTGTTGCGTGAGCTGACCCTTCAGGCTGAGAATATTATGCGCTCTAGCGACAAGGTGAAGTTGGTGCGCAATAGCTGGGAGCAGCAGGTGCCGACCATTGATGTTGCCTACTCGCAGCCTGTGGCTCGTGATTTGGGGCTTACTCGCAGCGATGTGGGAATCTCGTTGCTTGCTGCAACAGACGGTATTCCTGTGGGTGTGTTCCGCGAGGGTGTGACAAGTCAAAACATATACCTAAGGAGTAGCACCAGCGATGGTGAGAAGATTAAGGACCTTTCAAACTCGCCACTGTTTAGCATGATGATACCTGTGAGTAGTGTTACTAGAGACGACGTTGAGGGTATCATTGCTGGCACAACATCCAAGGCAGAGCTTCTGGAGAAGGTGCTAGGCACGGTGCCGCTTACTCAGGTTGCCGACAGCATATCAATAGGCTGGGAAGAGCCTTATGTGGCTAGATATAATGGTCAGCGTTCGATGCGTGCTCAGTGTGATGCTGCCACGGGAGTTAGTGTTGAGACTGCTCGCCGTAGCATTGCAGGGCAGATTGAGAGCATAGAGCTTCCCGAAGGTTATACCATGGAGTGGCAGGGTGAGTATTATGCCAGCAGCCAGTCTACGCGCTACCTTTTTGCCAACTACCCATTGGCTATACTGATGATGATAGCCATACTGATCATGTTGTTCAAGGACTATAAAAAACCTTTGATTATTATATGTGCCATGCCACTTCTGCTTATAGGCGTGGTGTTGGGATTCCTTGTCTCGGGCAAGACCTTTGGCTTTGTGGCCATTGTCGGTACGCTGGGACTTATAGGCATGATGATTAAGAATGGTGTGGTGCTTATGGATGAGATAAATCTTCTGTTGGCCTCGGGTGTAGAGCCTGTGAAAGCTCTTTTGGATAGTACATCTAGCCGCTTTAGACCTGTGATGATGGCCTCGATGACAACAATTCTTGGTGTTATGCCTTTGCTTTCAGACGACTTGTTTGGTGCACTAGCTGTAACCATCATGGGAGGACTATTTGTAGGAACGATAATAACGCTACTGTTCATCCCTACACTATATGCATTGTTCTTCAAGATTAAAATAGAGAAATAATGAAAAAGATAATATTGCTAATATCGGCCTTGGTTTGTGTCGAAGCTACTTCTGCTCAGAGCTTGACTCTAGAGATGTGTCGCGAGATGGCCGTAGAGAATAACCTTAAGATAGAGATTGCCTCTGAGCAAGCCGCCTCTGCCGATAATACTATGCGTGCCATGCGTGCTAACTTCTTGCCTAAGTTTACGGCCAGCGCAACATGGTTTGGCACCACAGGGGCTTTGGATTATAACATTGCTGGTGGCTACCTTCCAACATTTGTTCCAGATCTGACCACGGGCGAGCTAGTGCCTAATGTTATGGTTTCAAACGGTTCTGTTGTAACTGGAAGTGATGGGCAGGCCGTGTTCAACCAATATGCTTATTTCCCTGGTATGGATATAGAGGTTACGCTGAACTCTGTATTTACTACCTCGCTGCAAATCGAGCAACCTATATATATGGGTGGTAAGATTTCGGCAGGCTACAGAATGTCTAAGATAGGCGTTGAGCTTGCAGGATTGAACAAGCAGCTTACGCGTGAGCAGGTGATACTAGAGTGTGACAAGGCCTACTGGGATTGTGTTCGTGCCGAGTCGATGGTCGAGGCACTAGAGTTATATTGTTCGACCCTAGAAGCATTTTATACGGATATAAAGAATGCTGTTGAGGTGGGCATGAAAACCACGAATGATGAGCTTAAGGTTCAAGTTAGCCTTAATGATGCCGAGCTAAGTCTTATGAAGGCACGTAATGCTAGCAGCCTTGCCAAGATGAATCTTTGCCACGTTATCGGCCTTCCGCTAACACGCAAGGTTGAGCTGGCTCCAGAGCAGAGTTATCTTGCAGAGTTGAAATACGAGGGTTTCGATGTTTCGTCTAGGGTAGAATATCAGATGCTTGATAAGAAGATAGGTATGAGCGAGCAGAACGAGCGCGTTATAAAAGCTGACTTCTTGCCAAACATAGGTGCTGTGGGCATGGGCGGCTATACTAACGGCGTGCAGGTCAACGGCGAGACCATGTTTAATACGACCTCTTTGTCGGGCATGGTGTCTGTGTCTATACCTATATTCCACTGGGGAGAGGGACGCAATAAGCTACGTGCCCAGAGACACGCCTCTCAGGTGTTGCGACTAGAGCAGCAGGACATAGCCGAGAAGATGCAGCTAGAGGTTCAGCAGGCCTACAATTCATATATGGAGGCTCAGCAGGAGACTAGCTTTGTACTGAGTGCCCAGAAGCAGGCGGAGGAGAATATGAGAGTCACCAAGGATTCTTACGGTGCTGGCCGTGAGACCCTATCTACACTGCTTGAGGCTCAGACCTTGTGGCAGAAATCGTTGACCAATACCGTTGATGCTAAGGCTCGATTGCGTATTGCGCATACGGCCTACCTAAAGGCAATCGGGCAGCTAGAGTAAATGACTTAGAAGTAGTCATCTGCTGCCTTGCTAGATTTTACGTCCTGTCCTCACATACTCTAAAGTATGCTGCGGAGGACTCAAAATCAGAGCGTTGCAGCTAACTACTTATCAGTCATTTCGCTAAATGTAAAAAGGGAATAACTACAATTAATATTGCGGTTATTCCCTTTTCCTATTGTTGTTGATAACGATTATTGCTTGCTAGCATACTCGTCATATTCTGCTTTCAGGGTGTTCATAAGTTCTTCTACGCTTATGATTTTGTCTGTGCGCCATGCGTTGGCACCAGCAAAAGCATAACCAGTATTCATTCTGCCGCTGTATGCACTAACCAAACAGTTCATGATACAATAAGGAGTAGTCTCCATCTTGCAAGTTTTGATACAGTCGTAAGGGCATGTCTTAGGGCGCATCTCACCAGCTTGTACTCTATCCAAGAAACCATTGTGTATAGCACGTCCAGGCATACCAACAGGGCTTTTGATAATCTCTATGTCCTCTTTCTTGGCATCTATGTATGTCTGCTTGAATACGGGCGAAGCGTCGCACTCGTCTGTTGCCACAAAGCGTGTACCCATCTGCACTGCATCGACTCCAAGCTGCATGATTTTGTAGATGTCCTCGCCTGTGTAGATTCCACCGCCAGCGATAACAGGGATAGTCTTACCGTGTTTTGCTTCGATATTTCTAACCTCAGCTATAACCTCAGTTACAATTTGCTCTAGGTTGCAGTTCTCCTCGTCCTCGATTTGCTCTAGCTTGTAGCCTAGGTGACCACCAGCCTTAGGGCCTTCGACAACCACTGCATCTGGAAGATAGTTGTAGTTGTGTAGCCACTTGTCGCAAATGACCTTTAGTGAGCGCGCTGAAGACACGATAGGTGCAAGCTTAGTTAGTGAGCCTTCCTTCAAGAATGAAGGTAGGTTAAGAGGTAGTCCTGCTCCAGAGAAGATGATGTCTACGCCTTCTGCGATAGCAGTTTTCACTGATTCTACAAAGTTGGTTTTTGCAACCATTATGTTTACACCAATAACGCCACCCTTTGCAATTTCACGTGCTTTGCGAATCTCTTGTTGTAGACCATAGTCATTGGCCTCAAAAAAGTTGTTTGAGTGATTTCTGTATATAACACCAAGGCCAACAGAAGATATGATTCCCAATCCGCCTTGACTAGCTACTGCGCCAGCAAGACCCGAAAGAGAGATGCCAACTCCCATACCGCCTTGTACGATAGGCACTTTGATCGTCAAGTGTCCTATCTTTAATTCCTTCATCATAATAAAAAACATTAGTGTTCAATCTCCAAATGTAAGACTTTTTATATAAAAAATGCTATTTTTTGTAGATATTAAACAAATATGAACGATAACGTTCTTTATTACAGTGTATTAAGTGGTGTGATTTAAAATCATTACTTATTTGAGCTTAATGATACCTTTGCCTCCTCGTCCGTCGACAAAAACATATAGTGGATTCTCAAATCTTACGTGGCGTATGTGTTTGCTTTCGTATATGGCAGGTATGGCATCAAGGGTCTTAGTGTCGAAGATTCCGTCCCCCATAAAAGGACTTATGGTCATATAGCCAACACCAAGAGAGGTTATGTTCTGGAAGAAGTGAGTACCTTGACTAGGCTCTATGCGGAAGTCTTCGAGTCCACATTCAACAATGCCCTTGGCTTGGGAGATGTCGTTCCAGCGCACGGGCAGTCCTAGCCACGAGTCGCTAGAGCCCCAGCGACCAGGTCCAACAAGGATGTAGCCGCGGCCTTGCTCGCCCATAAGAGCGTTGAGCTTAGATATTTCTTGGGTCATTTCTACCGTGTGGGCCGAATCGAAGTTCTCGTTGCGCACATAGATAATGTCACATACGTCGTTTATAGCTCCTAGTCCCAGCGCATTCTCAGAGTATATCAGAGCATCCGAGGTATCCACCTCGCTCCAATCCAACACGTGAGAGTCGCTGTTGGCGAAAATAGGCCTTATCTGCAAGAAGTTGAATATCTTGTCGCGACCATAGGGCACATCCATATTTACGGCAAACTCTATCTCGACATGACACTGCATCTCTTTCTCGCCCATGGCAAGTAGATCGCTAAGTATCGAAGCCAGCGGCATGGTGTCATATTTGAGTATGCGCGAGAAAGTCACCAGATTGCGCCCTGTGTCAAAGCTGCTGTCTGAGATTCGCTGGTTGCGCATATCCCACACCGAACATACGTGCTTTAGGTTGCGGAAATCCTTGGCCCTGCCAACCTCTATGCGCTTGTAGTTTATGGCATCGTTTGTCGAGGTGCGGAACTCGTTAGGCCTTAGGTCCAAGGCCCAAAATTCGCGCTGAGTATCTCTTAGTGTCAACTCTGGCGTAGATAGCTGGAGTATATTCTTAGGGAACTTGGGTGAGAACCTTAGACACTGGCCACCCTCGACAACGAGCTTGCCCAGCCCTAGTGCTATGCTTGCTATGCCGTCTTCGGGCTTCTCGTCTCCTATGGGGTAGTAGTTTATTGAGCGAGCAACACCTGAGATAGTAGGGAAGTAGACTCCTTGGTCCTGAGTGCCACACACCTCTTGGATAATAACGCCCATTTTCTCCTCGCTAAGCAGGTTGCCCGTGGCTTGAATATAGGCACGGCTGGCAGCAAAGAACGTCGAGGCATAGACACTCTTTATGGCCTTGCCTATAAGCCTTAAAGTCTGGTCCTTCTGGTCGGTTATAGGAACCATATATGTTGAGTATATGCCTGCAAAAGGTTGATACTGAGAGTCCTCTAGTTTTGACGACGAGCGTATAGCCAGTGGCCATTGTATGCCTGCTATGTACACTCGCAGCTCGTCAACCAGCTTCTGAGGTAGGCGCGAGCTGACAAATTCTGATAGTATCTCCTCGTCTGAGATATCTGAGTTTAGTATGTACTGAAGGCCGTTCTCTTGAAGGAACTGGTCGAAGTAGTCGGTGGCGATAACAGCAGTGCGAGGAATCATAACCTTGATTCCAGGGTACTTGTCGAAGAAGCCATGCTTGATGAGCATATTGTTTATAAAGGCTAGTCCACGGGCCTTGCCTCCTATTGAGCCTTCGCCCAGTCGCGAGAACCATATATATTGGCTATAAGTCTGTGCGTCGAACTTAGCAACCACGCCTTGCCCCAAGAATGTTCTGTACTCGGCAATGGTGTTGACTATAAAATCGCGCATTTCCTGTGTCGAGCTGAACTCGGCATTGTTGACATCTTTCATCGATGTTGCAAGTGAGAATAGCCCACGCGAGTAGAGCCAACGGCTGAAGTCGTTGTGGCTGGTGGTACTTATCAATATTTCTTCAGGTATGGTTGTTACAAGCTCTTGCAACTCTCTTAGGTCTTTGGCGCGCCCAATGATGGCACCCGTCTCAGGGTGTTTGAATATGAAGTCTCCAAACTTAAATTCGCGGCTTATATACTCGCTCAGTTCGAGCAGCAGGGTCTTGCTGTATTTGGCAATGAAACCTACACCCAGCTCGCGCGCAACCTCACGTATGCTCTCCTGCGAAGATTGCAGCAGGAAGGGCATGTGCTTATTGTCGGCCTTGATAAGCTTGCAGAGGTGGATGCCTGCATCTAGCTTCTCGGTGTCCGAAGGGTCGTTCTTGTTGACCACAAAACCCACATCAGAGATTACACCCAGAAGGTTCTTCTTATAGCGTTGGTAAAGCTCAACAGCCTCAGAATAGTTTGTGGCAAAGAGTATCTTTGGGCGGGCACGCTTGCGTAGTTTCTGCTGACCCTCGTTCAGGGCCTCTTTCAGAAACTCGCTACTCTGTTGAAGTACAAGCTTGTATATGGCAGGCAGGTAGGTGGAATAATAGCGTACCGAGTCCTCGACAAGAAGTATAGACTGCACTCCGCCTACTAGAATGTCGCTGTCGGCATTCATCCTATCCTCGATAATCTTTATGATGGCAATTATAAGGTCAGCATTTCCATGCCAGCAGAAAACATAGTCTATGGCCGAGTGGTCCTCGGTGTCCAAGCGGCGTTGGGTGTCGTTCGAGAAGTTGGCCATAAGCACGATTGGTATATCTCCATAGCTTTGCTTCACCCTGCGCGAGAAATCAAACACATCGACCTCACCAACATTGAGCATGGAGATAATAAGGTCAAAGCCCTGCTGGCTCTCAAGGGTCTCCAAGGCCTCGACTGCCGTGTTGACACTTATGAATGCTGGAGGGTTACTCAGATTAAGTTCTAAGTACTCGCGATTTATCTGCACATCGAGTCGTCCATCCTCCTCAAGTGTGTAGTGGTCATAGCTGCTGCATATCAAAAGTATTTTCTTGATACGCTTACTCATTAACTCATGGTAGTCAAAAGATAGGTCTAATGACGAATCTTTCATTGTTTCGCTTATTATTTTTGCCATCTGCTTTGCTTTATCCTACGAAATTAATAATTTTGTTACAAAATAACTAATCTTATGGCTGGAGTTTATAAAATAAAAGAGGTGGTAACTGCCACAGACATACGACAATTTCTAAATCTTGTAGATGACATCTATCGAGGCAATGATTGTTGGGTGCGCCCTCTAGATTGCGATATAGAGGCAGTATTTGATTCTACAAAAAACGAGCTATTTGAAAATGGCGAGGCCTGCCGTTGGATAGCCTTGGACGAAAAGGGCAAGGTTGTGGGGCGTATAGGAGCGTTCTACAATAGAGAGCAGGCAGCCATAGAGGAGCAACATACGGGTGGTTGTGGTTTCTTCGAGTGTATAGATTCTAACCAAGTGGCCTCTCTGATGTTTGATGCGGCCAAAGCTTGGCTTGAGTCTAAGGGCATGGAGGCTATGGATGGCCCTATAAACTTTGGCGATAGAGGCAGCTGGTGGGGAGTTCTTGTAAAAGGATTTGAGTTTCCGCCACTATATAGCAACCCCTATAACCCACCATATTACCAGCATCTGTTCGAGGATTATGGTTTTATGAACTACTTCAACCAGCACACTTTCTTGCGCCCTCTAGAGGCTGGAGGTATGGGTGAGGCTGTCTATTCGCGTGTTAAGAGGCTTGAACAAGAAAACATATTTAGATTTTTGACCATAGATAAAAAGCGCATTAATGATTATGCCGAAGAGTTCCGCACGGTCTATAATGGTGCTTGGGCCAAGTTTACGGGAGTAAAGCCTATTGATAGCGAGCATGCTAAAACGCTGCTTAAAACCATGAAACCTATTATCGATGAGGATCTTATGTACTTCGCCTATCACGAGAACAACCCGATAGGTTTCTTTATTATGATGCCCGATTTGAACCGTATTATAGGTAAGTTCAACGGTCGCTTTGGTCTGATAGAGAAGTTGAAACTTATGCTTACGCTTAAATACAGACCTGTGGATCGTGCTGCTGGTTTGATATTTGGAGTGTTGCCCGAGTATCAGGGCAAGAGCGTAGAGTCGGGAATGATGTATGCCTTTGAGAAAACATTGAAAAGCAAGAAACTATCATATAAGACTATGGAGCTAACATGGGTGGGAGATTTCAACCCCGTGATGATACGTATGTGTGAGAACTATGTGCAGGCCACAAAACATAAGATGCACGCCACATATCGCTATCTTTTTGATAGGACAAAAGAATTTAAGCGTTGTCCGAGCTTGCGCCTTAAGCCTAAGCGTGTGAAGCCCGCACAGCCTGAGCAGCCGACAGTATAACAAATTAGCCCTACTGATTATCAGTAGGGCTAATTTGTTATATAAGTTTTTTACTCCTCTTCTACGCTAACTTGCATAGAGTTTTGAAGAGCGACCATCTTTATTGCTGTCATTGCAGCCTCGTCGCCTTTGTTGCCATGGCGGCCACCTGCGCGGTCCAAAGCCTGCTGCATATCGTCTGTGGTCAGAACGCCAAAGGCTATGGGTAGATTCCACTCTAGTTGTAGGCTTGTGATGCCCTGAGTGACTCCCGAGCATACATAGTCAAAGTGGCGTGTCTCTCCCTGGATAACGCAGCCTAGGACTATTACCGCATCAACCTCTGTATATTCGGCAAAGAACTGTGCTCCCATTGGCAGCTCAAAAGTGCCAGGCACTTGCTTTACTGTGATGTTCTCTTCTTTGCAACCGTATTTAATAAGTGTAGATACGGCACCCTCAAGTAGGGCGTTTGTTATTGCGCTGTTCCATTCGGCAACTACGATTCCGAATTTCATCTCTGCTGCCGAAGGCACCTCGCTCTCAGAGCTAGATAGGTTTTTGTATATTGTAGCCATAGTATTATGAATTATAAAAGCCATCGTTAAAGAGCGATGGCTTTTGTTTTATTTGTGCTTATAGAGCCTCTCCTTGTTTTTGGGCAGTTCTATTATTATAGTTGTTCTAGTTGACCGATGTATTTCTCAACATTCTGAGCCTCCATGCTGTTTATGTACTCGTTACGAATGCGTTTGTAAGCCGCTAGAGCTTTGTTGTTTGCACCCGTAGTTTTGTATAGACCTGCTGCCTTTGATAGGTAGTAAGGAGCTGTTAGTGAGTTGTCGCTAGAGCTGATAGCTTTCTCATACATGCTAATAGCTTTGTCTGTGCTGCCCATTTGGATGTAAGCGTCACCCTGAAGACCTAGGTTCTGAGCGTTGATAATCTCTGCTGGTGCACCATCTACTGCTGTGTATGATGAAAGTTGAGCAATAGCTGTTTCATACTCTCCCATGTGCATGTAGCAAACACCTGCATAGTGGCGAGCTAGATTGCCTGATGGTGTTGAGCCATATTCTGCAATAACCTTAAGGAAGCCAGCGATACCATTGCCGTCGCCATTAAGAGCTAGAGAAAGTGAGTCTGCAAGAAATGCTTGCTCTGCTACAAACATCATAGCTGCTGCTTTTTCCTGACGAGGTAGTTTGTAAAGCTGAGTGTAAGCGAAAAAGCCGCCTACTACAATTACTATTACTGCTAGTGCTGTGATAAGTTTCTTACCGTTTTTGAAAATGAAAGTTTCGCTTTGGTTTATAGCCTCCTCGATTACTACTTCAGGTTCGTTGTTGGGCGCGATAGTCTTATTTGCCATATTGTTTAATATAATTTAATTGTTTTAATTTTACTTCTAAAATTAGCTTCTAAGCTTTGAACTACAAAAGTAAATCTTTTTACTTAATTTGAAACAATATCCTATGCTTTTATTTACTAAAATAGCTAACTTTGTAAGCTAACAACCATCTAAAGTACTTAAAAATGATTCTCAACCGCCTTTGTGCAATAAGTTTCAAGAATATAGAGCAGGCCGAACTAGAGTTTGGTCGTGGCATAAATTGTTTTGTCGGCGCCAATGGCGCGGGTAAAACTAATGTGCTCGACGCGCTCTACTACCTGTCTATGTGTAAAAGCTTCTTTGGGCTTACGGATGGTCAGAGCATACGCAAGGGTGCAGACTTCTTTATGCTTGATGGATACTATACATCTTCGAGTGGGCTTAGCGAGAACGTCGTGTGCTCGTTTGGGCGCAGCAGCTCGAAGACTCTAAAGCGCAATGGCAAGGAATATGATAAACTATCGGAGCATATAGGCTTGGTGCCTATCGTCATGGTCACCCCCTCGGATATCTCGCTTATTAGTGAGTCGGGGGACGAGCGACGACGATATATCAATATGCTTATTTCTCAGATAGATAGAGACTACCTTAATGCCTTGGTGCGTTATAATAGGCTGCTGGCCGAAAGAAATAAGCTGCTTAAGCAACCTGTGACATTCTCTACCGAAGAGTTGTTGGATGTTATGGATATGCAGCTTGTGCAGTATGCAAGCAAGATTAATAGCGCGCGCAAGGATATTGCTGCTCAGCTGGCCGAGGGTACGGCACACTATTATACCATTCTTTCGGGTGGGCGCGAGCTTGTGAGCTTGACTTATAAGAGTGAGCTTAATGATGCAGACTATGCTCAGCTATTGAGAGATGCGAGGGCCAAGGATATGGCCTGTGGCTTTACCACGGTGGGTGTGCACCGCGACGATTTGAAGATGAGCCTTGGGGAGTTTGCCTTGCGCAAGTTTGGCTCTCAGGGACAGCAGAAGTCTTTTCTGACCGCGCTGAAGCTCGCTCAATATGACATTATAGAAAAGGCCTTAGCTCGCAAGCCGCTCTTGCTGCTAGACGATGTGTTCGACAAACTTGATAGCGATAGGGTAGAGAGCCTACTTGGTATAGTTGCCACCGATCACTTTGGTCAGATATTTATTACCGACTGCAACCGCGAACGCTTGGATAACATTTTGTCCAAAGCAGGTAAGAACTATACTAGGTTTGTGGTCGAGGATGGTGTAATTTCAAAAATATAATATATGAAACGTTCAGATCCTGTAAGGCTTGGCTCGGTGCTAGATGATTTTTTTAGCTCCTCGCCAACCATAGCTCGCAAGATTGCTGAGGCCAAGGTGGCATCCGTATGGCCTAAAGTTGTGGGCGAGAAGATAGCCTTCTACACCACCAGCGTTAGTGCCGAGAACGGCAAGGCCACGGTACACATAAGCTCTTCGGTTGTGCGTCACGAGGTTTTCTTGCGCCGCACAGAAATCAAAGATGCCATAAATGAGGCCTTGGGTAGTGTGGTTGTTAGGGTGATAGATATTAAGTAAGTCTACTTACTCTCACCCTTATATATCCACAGTTGGAAGCTATTGACCAGATTCTGCCACAGCACATAGGATGCTGGAGCGATAGATGATATAGGGTTCAAGAAGCTCTGACATAGCCATATGGCTAGGATGGTGTTCTTCTGTCCTAGAGATTGTCCACCTGCGGCAACATCACCATTTCTGCGTCCGATGTAACGTCCTAGTACAAATTGCATAACACATATAACCAAGGCTATAAGGGCGATAACTATCTCTAGCTTAATGCTTGATGCGGGTTGTTCAAGGATGAAACTTATTGTTCTGGCAGTAACTATCGTAAGGGCCACCATCCACAGATAGAACGAGATAGCTTGGCGTTTCTGAATAGCTAGGTAGGCTGTGTTCCATACTTTCTTTAGTACCATAGCCGTAAATAGAGGCATTATGAGCAGAGGGAAAACCTTTTTGCCTATGGTGATGACCGAGCCCCAGAAAGTGATATCTCCATTAGCTCCGACAATAGATAGGGCTAGAGGTATTGCGATTGCCATAACCAGATTTACTATAAGGCTGTATGTGGCCATGTTGGCTACTCCAGCTCCAAGCATCACAGCGATAACAACGGCGGCGGTGGCGGTGGGTGCCAGCACGCAGACCATGGCTCCCTGAGCGGCCGAAGTGTCGTAGAGGTTGACAAGGAAATACACGGCCATACTCGCTATAAGTTGGAAGCTTATCAAGCTAAGGTGTAGCCTGTTTGGTTTCATGTCCTTGAGCGATATACGGCAGTAAGTCACAAACAGCATTATGAAGATAAGGTAGGGTGTTATGAAGTTTAGCGGTGTAAACACGTTGTGTAGCAGGCCGCCTGTTATCATAGCCAGGGGCATCATATATGATTTCTGTTGTTGGGTCATGGCGCGATAGTTTTTCCTTTATAAAACAAAAGAAGGTCTCCAGATAAGGAAACCTTCTTTTATTAGTATCATATCTTTCGGAAAGATTATTTCTTCTTGATAACGATTTTCTCTTTGATACGTGCTTTTTTACCTGTAAGTTGACGTAGGTAGTAGATTTTAGCACGACGTACGATACCAACTTTATTAACTTGGATAGATGTGATGTGAGGTGAATATAGAGGGAAGATACGCTCTACACCAACGCCATCAGAAATCTTACGTACAGTAAACATTTTAGTTACACCGTGACCTTTGATTTGGATAACAGTACCGCGGAAGCTCTGCTGACGCTCTTTGCTACCCTCAACGATTTTGTAAGTCACTGTGATTGTGTCACCACTCTTGAAAGAAGGTACTTCTTTCTCTGGCCACATGCCCTGTTGGGCAACTTTAATTAATTCGTCTTTGTTCATCGCTAATTGTAAATTAGTATTATAACGGGAATATTATAGGCTCCTACGTCCTTATAAGAGATTCCTCGCTTGGAGCTGCAAAGGTAATAAATTTATTTGAAATTCAAATACTTCTAGGTATTTTATTTGCCTATAAAGTTGATTTACCCTCTGCGTATAGGTTTTGCCATGGCTCTATCCATCTCTCGCTTGGCATCTTTGTCCTTGATGTACTCGCGTTTGTCATAGCTCTTGCGACCACGACCAAGGCCAATGTTCAACTTGGCAAGCCCTCGCTCGTTGATAAATAACTTCATACCAACAACGGTGATACCCTTGTCCTGAAGCGAACGTATTATCTTATTAAGCTCGCGTCTTTGAAGCAGCAGCTTGCGGTCACGCTTGGGCTGGTGGTTGTTGTAGGTGCCCCAATCGTACTCAGAGATATTCATGCCACGCACAAATAGCTCATCCCTATGGACATAGCAATAGCAGTCGGTAAGCGAGGCCTTGCCCATGCGTAGAGACTTTATCTCCGTGCCACTCAGCACGATACCTGCTGTGTAGGTGTCGAGAATCTCATAATCGTAGCTGGCACGCTTATTCCTTATATTTATGTTCTTGTAATCTGACAATGCTTTACTATTTTTTTTGTGCTACAAAAGTACAACTATTTTGTGGTATTTCAACTTTTGTGCTAAAACAAAGGTAACTTTATTGGTTCAATAAAAAAACCTCTATCCTAAAATCTTAGGATAGAGGTTTTTATCAGTGCTTTTATTGCGTTATACTACTTCTTTGTGTCGAAGATAATATTTAGCTCGTCTGTGCTGTCGTTGAACATATCGTTAGCAAAACGTTTGATGTCCTCGACTGTAATGCTGTTCAAAAGAGCGTTCTCCTTCTCAAGGTCATATATGTCAAGGTCGTACTTGTGTTTAGACTGTATAGACTGCAAGACAAAAGAATTTGAATGACTGCTCTTCTCTAGGTTCTTGATAAGGGTTTTTACAACACCGCTAATCTCCTCGCTGGTAACGCCACTTGTTTTAACAGCATCAAACTCCTCAAAGACTAGCTCTTTCAGACGGTCAACCTTGTTAGGGTCACACTCAAACTGAACTAAAGTAGTTATCGTTTTGCGTGGTCGTCTAGCAACAGATACACTTACAGAAACACCATAAGAGCCACCCTCAGCCTCACGGATAGATGTTGTATATCGTTGAGTAAGGATGTCGTTTAGAATACGCGCCTCATAGTGTAGCTTGCGGCTGTAATCTTCGTATGTATTTACATTCTGGTTGATGAACATAGCCTTAGGAGTCTGGAAGTTGATAGATACTCTGCGCTCCGTAAGACCCTCGGCGATGGTTATGTTGTGGTCAACCCACTCCTCGATACGCTCACTCGTAGATATAGAGCCGATATATTTCTCGATAAGCGGTTGTGCAACATCTTTGTCTATATCACCTACGATGTAGAATGTAAAGTCCTTAGCATTCTGAATACGGTCTTTATAGATTCTCTCGATATCGTCTAGTTTAACAGCTCTTAGGTCGTCACCAGAATATATTTGTCTTCTACTGTTATAATTAGACATGATGCGAGTTACAGAGTCCTTCATGATTTGAGTAGAAGTACCTTTGCTCATATCCATAGCAGTTGCCGAGCGGCTGATGATGTTATCGAACTGAGTTTGGTCAAAGCGTGGATTCTCAAATGCAAGGTAGACCATCTGCAACATAAGTTCAAAATCTTTTGTGTTAGATGCTCCGCTGACACTCTCGCCTAGGCTAGAGATGCCTATTGAAACGCCAGCAGTCTTGCCTGCCATAAACTTTCTGAATAGCGTAGGGTCCATATCTCCCATACCGAACGAACCAACAATATCTCCAGTTATCGAGCATGCCAACAGGTCTTCCTCTTTGACAAGTGAGTTTCCTCCGTCGCTAGTTGCTGTAAGGCGTATGGTATTTTTGTTCTCGTCTGCTTTAGCAAATAGTATCTTAACGCCATTGGCAAGGGTCCATTTCTCGGCATCAAAGATTCCCATCTTCTCTACGTCTTTAACCTTAGAACCTTTTAGTTCTTCGCTGACAAGCTCCAATCCTGCAGCCTCATCATAATAAGGCTCGAGTGTTGTAGAACGCTCAACTCTGTCCATAGCTGATAGTATGGCTTCTTTGTTGGCGTGCTCTACGCCTTGGCTTGGGCCTGTAATTACGATTACCATGTTGTTCTTAGTGACTAGGCTACTAGCCGCCTCGTTGATTTCCTCTATGGTAATTTGGTCGATAATGTATTTAACAAGTGGGTTATAGTACTCGATGTCGACAGCAACGCCATTGTCAACAAACATATCTATAATCTCCTTGCTATAACTCTCATTGCTGACCTTATCCTTTTGTTGGTAGTTGTTGTCTAGAGAGTTAAGAGTCGATGCTTTGATACGATCCAGCTCCGATTGGTTGAATCCAAAGCGACGTGCTCTCTCAACCTCAGTGTAAACTTCCTCTATGGCTTGTTCTTCCATATTTGGTTTTGCAGAGGCTGAGATAGAGTAGCAGCTATAATTTTTGACATAACCGCCATAGCCAGCCGACCCACCATTAAGGTAGTCGCTACCTTCTCTAACCTTCTCGCTGATACGCTGAGATAGCAAGCTGTTGTAGAAAGAGTTGATGTATAGCTCTTTGATATATCCGTTTGTAATAACCTCAGGTGCTCTGTCCTCGTTCACAGAATATATAGATACCGACGAGTTTGTAGCATCCTTGTCTGTTGCAAGAACAAATTTAATATCATCATGTGATTGTAGAGGGAACTCTGGAAGTGGAGTAGGGTCTACGGCTGCAGGAATCTTTGAGAATAGCTCAATGATTTTTTGCTCCATAGCGTCTACATCTATTGCACCGATAACGGCAATAGCTTGTAGGTCTGGACGATACCATTTGTGGTAGTAGTCTCTAAGCTCTTGGTACTTGAAGCCATTGACAACTTTCATGTCGCCAATAACGTCTCTGATAGCATATTGAGAACCCTCGAACATTACAGGTCTTGTTTGGTCGCCGATACGAGTAGATGCACTGTTACGTGTTCTCCACTCCTCGGTGATAACGCCTCTCTCGGCATCTATCTCTGCATCATGAAGGCTAAGACTACCTGACCAGTCGTGAAGAACTAGTAGGCAGCTATCAAGTAGCACCTCATTTGCAACTGGGATATTGCTCAAATTGTACACGGTTCTATCAAGGCCTGTGTAGGCGTTGATGTCGTGGCCAAAGGCAACACCGTGTTCCTCAAGCATCTTGATGATACGCTTGTCAGGGAAGTTGGTTGTTCCATTGAATGCCATGTGCTCTAGAAAGTGGGCAAGGCCATTCTGGTTGTCCTGTTCAAGTAGCGCGCCTACCTTCTGTATGATATAGAAGTTGGCAAGGTCTTTAGGCTCGTTGTTGTTGCGGATATAATATGTTAGACCGTTGTCTAGTGTTCCAATTCGGTAGTTTGGATCCACTGGCAGCGGCTGGCTCATATCATAGCTCACTTGCTGTTTACAGCTTGACATTGCCCCTACTATCAGTAGGAGTAACGGTAGTACTAAGGATTTTTTCATAAGTTGACTTTTATGTCTTTATTTTTAGGTTATTCTTTTTCGCCTCTAATTATTTCTATAATCTTTTCGTTGTTGATAATGCGCATACCATAGCGGTCGTCGGCAATACCTTCAGTCAGTTTATATGTATATTTTGGTCTGCCATCTTGGCTTAGTTGGGTCGGAAGGTAGAGGAATTGCAGGTTGTCACATTCTTGTTTCAGAGTTAGTCCTGCCTCCATAATATGTGTCGAGATTACGAAGATACATTTGTGGCAACGCGAGAAAGCTCGTGTTATGGCCACGGTGCCATCATAAGCATCTTTAACATTGGTTCCCTTGAATAGCTCGTCAAAGATTACCATTAGGCGTTTGCCGCTGGCAACTTCTTGGGCCACTCCCTTAACACGCATAACCTCTGCGTAGAAGTGACTGTAACCCTGAGATATATCATCTGGCACATTGATAGATGTGAACATGCCTTCCAAAGGTGTGAACTCCATCTTGTCTATGGCCATCGGGAAACCTAGGTGAGCCATATAAACGGCTATACCAAAAGACTTCATAAGAGTTGACTTACCAGCCATGTTGGCACCAGTAAGGAATATAACATTGCTGCTATGATTCATGCTTATGTCGTTGCCCACAGCTCCGGGAACACGTGGGTGGCGCACATTCTTAATATCGACAAACATCTGTTCGCCATCGAGTGCATTGGCATATTGAAAGCCTTTCTCCCTGCCCACTCGTGCAACAGTTGTGTAGAAGTCTACTTCCTCTAGTAGGCGGAAGAGCTTTCTTAGTTTGTCTCCATAGCTATAACGAAGCAATCTATTTTTTGATGCTAGGCTACTTAGAGACAGCCCCTGTGCAGAAGAGTTTATGAATTTGCTTAATGGTGCTTCCTCTAGCAGGCTTATGGCCTCTGCTACCTTAGTTTCGAGTTGCGTGCCTGAGACATGCTCCTTGACCTGTTGTAGATAGTCGGGTAGTGGAGCCAATAATTTTGATGCCAAGTCGACACCCTCTACGATATGTGAATACTGCTGGTCGGCAATAGCGATGCTCAAAATCTTAGTCTTATACATTGCCACCAAAGAGATTATGCCACTGGCGTAATCTGTGCTGCCAAGGTATTCCTCGACCTGAGATAACTGATCACCACTTATAGGCATCTTGGTCTCAAAATCCTTTAGCGAAGAGAATATATCACGTCTACTATTTATCTCTGAGGCATTTGTCAATGGGTCAGAGAATACCTTTTCCATAAGTAGGCTCGCGCCTTTGGTTTGGGTATCGTTGAATATTGAGAATATCGAGTTGTGCCTGAATCGACCCGTAACATTTAAGTCAGTATGGGTCTGTTTATCTATTGTATATGCCATTGTCTTTTGTGTCTGTTAGTTCTTAAATGCAGCCTCAAGAATATTCACGATACCCTCGTTGTTGATTATGACCATGCCGTGTCTATCTTCGGTTACGCCCTGCCTTATCTTGTAGGTGTAGCGAGGAACGCCGTTCTCCATCACCGTAGGCATGTACACAAATTGAACGTTGTTGCATCGCTGGGCAAGCACTTCGGCAGCCTCTATGATATGTGTTGATACAATAAAGGTACATTCTTTGATGGTGCTGAATGCCTCGACAACCTCAAGGGTTGCATCATAGGCATCTTTTACGTTTGTGCCTCTGAACAGCTCGTCGAAGATGATAACTAGATTCTTGTCTTGGCTAACCTCCAGAGCTACTTTCTTCAATCGCATAACTTCTGAGTAGAAGTGGCTATAACCCGCGTTGATGTTATCGGGCAGGTTGATTGTGGTAAACATTCCCGAACGTAGAGAAATATCCATACTTTGGGCTGCAACGGGGAAACCAACGTGTGCAATGTAGATGGCAATGGCAATAGACTTCATGATGGTTGACTTACCTGCCATATTGGCTCCTGTAAGAAAAACCATGTTCTGCTTCTCGTCTATTGTAATATCATTGCCTATGGCATTAGTAAGCCTTGGGTGGAATACACCATTCAGCTTTATAACATTGTCTTTGGTGTCTAGTATATTGGCAAATTTAAAACCTCTATCTATTGCAACCTCTGCCACAGAGTGGTAGACATCTATATAGTAGATGGCCTTAAGTAGACCCATAATCTCGTCTCTATACTTAAAGCGGAAAGCCCTGTCTAAATCGACACAATTCTCGAAGCTTATCTTTTTAGCACCTTTATTCGCTGCTACCAGCTCAAGAATCTCTTTTGGCATTTCTGTGAAGTGAGACAGTACGCGCTCACCATATTCCATAGTCTTAGCTTTGGCCAAGAAGTTAAGCGTAGAGTCTATGATTTCTATTGCAGCAACAAGCCCCTTGTGTATCTTAGAGAACTCGGCGTCGCTGCCGATAATACCATTCATCTTGCGCTGAAGAGTCTTGTCTGCTATATCGAGCTGTGAACGCACATCCACATCCGATAGATAGTATTCGGCAGGAGCAAAAAGCTCTGTGTTGAACGGAAAGTCCATGCCTGCCTTCTCAAAGAACTTTATAGCCTCGATACGGCCAGTGATGTGTTCTTTGTCTGATAGTGGATTGTGGAACATCTGCTCCATGATTGATATTCCCCCTTGTGTTCTACAACGGTTGAATATCATGTATACTGATTCATCTGCGCTATTGGAGAATATCCCCAAGTCGGTTAGCGTCTGCTTATCGATTTTGAAAGCCATTTATAAGTTGTTATAGGTAGTTTTGTGACTATGCAGAGGTATCAGCCCTGCATAGTCTATGGTTTGTCGATTGGGTCTAAAATTATTTAGCTCTACGACGTAGGCTAATTACAATAGAAGTAACTAGCATAATCAATGGCAATATCCATTGTAGGATAGCTTTGTGTATGCCTACCGCATCAACAGACAATGATATAGTATTGTCGATTGGAGCTGGGCGGCGAACATCGATAGGAGATGCTCCATCTGACATCCAGTTGAACACTCCATATACAAGACTCGCATTTCTGGTTGCGCGACCTGAGTGGTAGCCTGAAAGCTCAGAGCTACTTACACAGTCGGCATCACCACTGATGATAATCTTTTGTTGTTTGTCACCATGCTTGCGCTCTAGTGCCACCATAACAGGTATCGAAGCTCTCGCCTCTTCTGTCTCTGGGTCAAGAGTAGGCTTAGTCTCGTCGAAGTAACGTGTCTGAAGCTCGTTCCAAGTACCTCCATCGTTATCTGTAAGTGCGATTGGAGTAACAAAGAACCCTTTGGTTGTAACATATTCTAGCTCTGCAGATGATGGTGCTCCAAAGTGATAGTATCTCTGTCGGATAACCTCATTGAAGAAGTAAGATAGTTTACCAGTAGTCTCTATTGGACGAGTGAATATAAGGTCTGGGTCATTACCCTCAGATGGCTTAACAAGCACTCCCGGTTTAAGATTAACGCCAAATTGCTCTGTCAAAGTATTTGTGTACTCGTGACGGTGAGGCTCACCAAGAATGAACAAGTTGTCTCCTCTGTCAACATAAGCCTGATAGTTAGCCATTTCCTGCTCTGTAAACTCAGACTTGATATCACTAATAACCAAGATATGAATATGGTCAGGAACTGGTGCATCTAGAGTTATTGTCTCTACATCAAAGCCTTGGTTGTAGAGAGAAGATCTGATCTGCTTGCTTACAAAGTTGTTGTAGTTTCTATCACCACCTTTGTACACGCTGCGCTCGTCGTGACCCTCAACAAAAGCAACTTTTGGGAAGTCGTCAGTAAGAGCACGCTTAAAGCCCGCTGTAATCTCTGCCTCGTCAGGAATAACTTTCATATCCTCGAAGTAACGTATATGACCCTTGCGGCCATTCTCCATTGTTACAATCTTTTGAGTGCGGAAGTTCTCTTCTGCCAACTCTGGAGCCAGCTCAAGAACCTGTTCCTCGGTAAGAAGCTTGCGTGGAGAGATTTGGTAACGGTCACACATCTCTTTCAAGAACTCTTCTTCTGTCAAGTTCTGGAAACGCTTTCTCATCTCCTCGTAAGAAGAACCCTTTGTTGTAGCATAGTATACATACTTAAGCTTCATCTTAGGTTTGAATCTAGTGTATGTAGACATAGACTTGATGTCTCTAAGCTCGCTTGTAGGAGTTGCCATCCAAACGATTCTCTGAGCGTCGAAGATATTGGAGTAAGTTACAACCTCGATTTCTCCCTCAAGGTCCTTGATAACCTCTTGGCTACCCGCGGTCAAAGTGTTTCTGTCAAAGCGTATAGTATCCCAGTATGCTTTAAGTGTTGGACGTGAACTCAAGAACGCGAATCCAACAACCGCAGCAAACAAGATAGCATAGCTAGAGAAGATTTGTCCGCGGCTCTTGTTCTCTCTTTTAGACATTAGTCTAAAGATAGTAAGAGTCAAGAATAGTGAAGGTACTACCAAGAAGTAGATAACATCCTCAGTGCAGATAAGACCTGCAATGAAAGTGTTGACCCTGCCATTCATAGACAACCAGTAAGTGATTTCTCTAACGAAATCTACTGTTTGCCAGAATGTGCCTACATAAGAGAAGAAAGTCAGTGTTACAAGTGTACCTAGTGCTGCAACCATCTGGTAAGCGGTCAAGCTCGACATGAATACACCCACCGCGCCATAAGCGCAAATCAACATAAATATACCATAGATACCTACGATAAGGTGAGGCCAGTCAAAGTTCTCGATAAAGAACGATGCGTGTATTACATATAGTCCAAGAATACATGACATTACAAAACCATAGCATGCCACTGCCAAGAACTTGCCTAGGACAATCTGCGTGTTGCTAATTGGTGATGAATATAGAAGTTTTATCGAACCTGAGCTAAGCTCGCGGCTGATAAGGCCCATTGTAAGTAGTGGGATGTAGAAGAACAAGTAACTTACAATTTGCTTGAAGAAGCCATTCATCGAGTTTGTGAAAATGTTATAAGTGATGTCATCTAGGCGACCATATTTCATTGCGTCGGCCATGCTAGACATCATACCCATATATATCATTGCTGATTGGAATGTAAACACAATCAGTATGAACCAAGCTATTGGTGAGTAGAAAAGTACCTGAAGCTCTGTTTTTGCTATTCTAAAAATCTGTTTCATATCTATTTCTTATTTTGTTTTTTAGATAACACTGCAAAGATATCGTCCATAGAGCTTTTCTCTAGGGCAATCTCGTTTAGTCTCCAGTCGTTTTCTACGCTTGCCTTAACAAGTGATTGGATGACATCTGCTGTATTAGGGCTTTTTACTCTATACTCGGTTGGGCTTATAGGCTCCACCTCTGACACGCCCTCGATAGCAGTCAATTTCTCTACTGGCGGCATGCCTAGTAGTGAAACATAAACAGTATCTGGGGTTATGTAGCTGTCAAACTCATCTATTGTTCCGTTGAAGATCATGCTTCCTTGCTCTATCATGATGATTTTCTCGCAAAGAGCCTGAACCTCAGAAAGGATGTGAGTTGAAAGAATCACCGTACGCTCTTTTGCAATATTGCGAATTAGTGTACGAATCTCTAGAATCTGGTTAGGGTCGAGACCATTTGTTGGCTCATCGAAGATAACCACTTCTGGTTCGTGGATAATAGCCTGAGCGATACCCACACGTTGTTGAAATCCCCCAGAAAGGTTGCTTATCAAACGGTCTTTCATGTGTTCGATGTTGCAAACTTTCATAACTCGTTCAATAGCTGCTGGAATTTCTTTTTTGTCCATAAGACGTAGTCCAGCACAATGCTCAAGATATTCTAGAATTGTTAGTTCCATGTGCAATGGTGGCTTCTGTGGTAGGAAACCGATTTTGCATTTGGATGCCACAGGGTCTGTTGATGTGTTAATTCCGCAGATTGTTACTTGTCCTTCTGTTTGTTTAATTACACCACAGACGATGTTCATAGTGGTAGATTTACCGGCTCCATTGGAGCCGAGTAAACCATAGATACCACGTTTTTCAATTTCTAAATTGATGTCTTTCACTGCCCATTTCACACTGTATCGGTGCGAAAGACCTTCAATTTTTAAGATAGGGTTGTTCATAACGTTGTTATTGTTTGTAGTTTTGTTTAGTCAGAGATTGCGTCCCAAGCGTCATCAAGATTGATATACTTGTACTCCATATCAACAAAAGAGTCAACATCGTATTGCATCTGATGAACAATAGTTGGAGAAGCTATCGCTTCCACGTTCAGGATGACAAGTTCGCCGTTAGTAAGAGCCATGCCGACCTCTGTTCTTTGTGGGTTCATGTCGATAGCAGCTATTTCCCCGTCTGCTGTATAGATTTTGATAATCTCGCCTAGAGTGTTGATGATACATAGGTCGCTTCCACTTGCGAAGTAGCTGTATGCTCCATCATTAGAAGTAGCTGTAACAAACTTCATCTTGTCGCCTGTAAGGTAACCACCACTGTTGTTAAGAGGAATAATCTGGAATTGTGTCATCTTCATGTTGTAACCATAACCGATGAACGAAGCCATAGAGTAATCAGAACCATCTTTAAGGATGATATTGATTGTATGGGCGTCATACCAGTTTCCTTCAGCCTCCTCTGTTAGGTAGCAAATACCACCTAGAGCCTCATAACCACTAATGTTTGGAATCTCATCCAAAGTAGTACCATTAATGTCTGTTGCTCCTGCAAAGTCATACATAGTACCAGCTGTGGCAGCAGTGCTATAAGAAGTAGCTGCTGTGCTGACAAGCTTCAAGCTACCATCCTTGCCTATTACTGTCAGGTAGTTTAGTCCGCTATATTTACTATAAGGCATAAACTTGTAATCAGCATATAGCATCATCTCAGTTTCAAATGGCACGTCGTTATATTCTAGCGGTTTGTCGCTATAATAACCGTACATAGTGTTACCATACTTCATGTATAGGTTTCCTGACTCCTCAAGCAAGAAAGTACAGCTAGTCATAGGTAGCATGTCTTTCCAGTTTGCGATGTTGTCATCTCCTACAACACCACTTCTGTTGTCGGCCAAAGTAGAACGTAGCTCATAAGACTCGTTGCTGTAAGCCGAAGCCTCGCTTGGAGAGCTTATCCAAAGGGCTACATCATCAGAAGATGTGTTAGAAGTAGCAGATGCTGTGTACTCGCCATACTGCATAACAAGGCTGTTGTAATCGCTGTTTAGACCTGTTACAAAGTTGTTGTATGTAGTCCATGTTTTAGCAACTGAGCTTGAAGCAGCTGATGCAGGCTCTGCAAATGATAGAGTAGTTTGGCCACCGCTAACACCTAGCAACAACCATCCTTTAGAACAAGCAGCGGCAACGGTGATAGTTTGTGAAACATAGTACTCTGTTTTCATCTCTTTGTGAGTAGCTACAAAATACATTTCTATGTCTCCCATTAGTCTTGGGACGAATGACAAGTCTGCACCGTCACATACCTTACCGATAAGTTCGGCATCGGCGTCATCTGGTACATACTCCCAGTGGAAGTCATATAGTTCTTCGATATCTGAAGGAATAGGTACCTCAATAAAATAATCGATGTTCATCTGAGCAGTCGTGAAAACTACCTCGTCTACGATGGTTTGTAAATCAACCTCTTCAACAGGAGTATAGTCGTAGTTTCCCTTGTCATCATAGCAGCTAGTCATAAACATAGATGCTGCCAGTACAACTAATAATAATATTTTTTTCATAATAGTATTGTCTATTTGTTAGTATGGGAATGGGATTGTTACTAGGTTACCACTTGAATCAACTGGTTCATACTCGTCTAGGTATTGGCTGAAAATTAGACATGTGTCATACCAGTCTCCATAAGTGAAGCTAGAGAAGTCCATGTCTGGAACATAATATCCAGCCTCGGTAAGAGCAGCGATGAAGTTTTCCCATTTAGCAACAGTATAACCTCCAAGGAAGTTACAGATAGTACCTACATAAGTATAACTTGGCCACCAGCTTGGTTGAACTAGTTGGTTAGTAACAGCGATAGTAGTTGAAACGTTGGTGTTAAGACCTGGTTTCACATTACCATAAGCCTCTATCTGTAATTGTAGATAGAACATATCGTCGTCCATCTCGGCTGTTGAGTAGAACTTGATAGGAAGGGTTGCCTCATACACTCCAGCAGGGAAGGTATAAGTCTCTGACAATGCCTCGTAGTGCAAACCTGCAACAGCAGTAGACTCGTCGCTAACAACAGAAACCTTATACTCGGTGTCTGTGTCGAAAGCTACGCCTAGTATCTCGACATCTATATAATGTATTGTTTCTTCTGCTCCTGCAAGTAGGCTGAATGATACGCTTTCCTCTACTTCATCATCTTCGTCCTCAGCCGAAAATTGAACGTAGTTGTAGTTAGTGTCAAACATACCTAGCTCTGATTCTGAACATCCAACAGCAAAGACTGATGCTGCTGCAACAAATGCTAATATTGATATTTTTTTCATTTTTCTAAGTCTCCGTTATTAAAGTGTCATATAATCAGTTTCAACTTGAGGCACATTAAGAGTACTTTCTTTACCTGTGTCGTAGCCAGTTCTTTTGTACATCCAGAATGCACGACCCTCGTCAAGACTCTCACGAGCATACTCTTTAGTGATTTCGCTGATAGCCTCTTCCATAGTTGTTGCGCCTACAAGTGGCATGTATGGACGGCTAATAACAGCACCAAATTCATCTGTACCAGTGTAGAATTTACCTCTGTTCTGACGCATCTGATTTAGGATAGTCATAGCATCGTCAAGAAGGTTCTCTCTAGCATAGCACTCTGCCAACATGTGGTAAACCTCGCTGAAGCGTACTATTGGAGATAGAGAATAATCAAAGCCGCTTGTGTCCTCATCCTCGGTACCTAGTCTCCAACGTTTTGAGAAGTAGTATGGATCTTCCCATGAGTATGTAGGTTCAACTACGCTGATAAGTTTTGAGTAGCGGATGTCATAGTCTGTTTGTCCAGAGAACAAAGCAGGGATGTTTGTAGAGTTTAGAGTATGAGAATATGCTAGATAAGTGTTAACATAAGAATCCATCATATTTGTGTTGTAAGTTGCAAACAATACATCCTCTTCGTGTTTCAACTCGAAAGCTGTTACGTCAGTGAAAGAGAATAGCTGAGTGCCGCTACCATCAGGACCGTACTCATAAAGCTCTTGTGCAATAGCTTTCGCGCTAGCGTAGTCACCATTATACATGTAAGCTCTACAAAGTAGTACAGATGTTGCAAAGTAGTTCAAGTGAGTACCTCTGATAGAGTAAGCAAGCTGGTCGCTAGAAATCATGAAGTTGTTGAACAAGTTTGCTGATGTCATGTTGCTTGGGTTAAGCTCAACATCTAGCTCTTTTAGGTATTCTCTAGCTTCTACAAAATCTGCAATAACAAGGTCTAGGACCTCTTGTGCTGTTTTGTACTCTGGTTGGTGAATAGGATAATCATCAACATAAGGAATACGTTTGTCGTCTGCACCATCTTCGCCTATTGCTGGAGCAAATAGTGTCAACATCTCGAAGTGTAGGAATGCTCTGATTGCAAGAGCCTCACCCAAAATCATCTCTCTTGCACAAGAACTGAACATATCAGTAGCAGCCTCTTCAGTGTAATTGATAAGGTTGTTACAGTTGGCAATAGCTGTGTAAGCTGCTGACCAAACATTTCCTGTAAGAGTCTCGGTGTTAGCAGCATCAAGCTCACCTGAGCTAATCTCATAATAACCTGTATTCTTAGAGAATGTCAAGCTTGAGTAAAAACCTGATAGGATTGTAGGGATACCTTTAGTTAGGTTCTGAGCATATAGAACATCATCACTAAGCAAAAGGTAGATACCATTAAGGGCAGAGAAATATCCGTCTTCGGTAGAGAACAGATCCTCCTCAAGTATATATGTGTCAGAATCAACATCTAACCAGCTACAAGCAGAAAGTAGAGGCAGAAGCATTGCGACAACTAATAATTTTTTTATTGTTTTCATATTATTTTCTCTTGTTGGTTAGAAACTAAGGTTAACAGACAAGTTGAAGGTACGTGCATAAGGATATGAAAGACCTCTCTCTTGAGTGATTGAAGAATAAGTGAAGATGTCGTTCATGCTAGCTTGAATGCGACACATGCTTACGCCAGCTGCTTTCAACCAGTTTGAATCAACTGTATAACCCAATGAGATTGAGTTAAATGTCAAGTAGTTATTCTCCTGTACAAAACGAGATGTCGGCTGTGTGTTACCTGGGCTGATGAAGTTCAACTCTTTGTATGCAGAAAGATCACCTTGGTTGAACCATCTGTCCATAACCCTAACATCAACATTGCTAGTAAGGATATCAGCATTGTCGATATTGTTGATAAGAGTTGTGTTGTATGCGTCGCCGCCTATCGCGTAGATAAATGATGCGTAAAGAGTGAATTTCTTGTAACGTACATTTAGACCTAGAGAACCTTGAAGATCTGGTTCGGTAGAACCAATTACAACTTGGTCAGCAGAGCTCCACTCGTCAGTAACCTCACCATCTTTAGTCAAATATAGCTCTTGACCAGTTGCTGGAGATATACCCAATGACTGAACACCGAAGATAGATGACAATGATGCACCCTCTACGTATTGAAGCATAGGTGAGTTTGACTCATAGTAGTAATCGTCATAGTATGAGTTTACTCGGTCGTTGTATGCTTTCATAGCGTCAGAGATTTCTAGAATCTCATTTTTGTTGTGAGCAGCTGTAACCATCAAGTTAACGTCTAGGTCTCTAGATGTGTATGGAGTTACATTCAAGTTGATCTCATAACCACGGTTGCTAACCTTACCAAGGTTGTCTTTGTAAGATGTGAAACCTGATGATGCTGGAAGAGACATGTCTGTAAGAAGGTTATCTGTAATCTTGTTATAGTAAGCAAGACCCAAGATGATTCTGTTGTTGAAGAATGCCCAGTCAGTAGCGATATTCAAAGTGTTTGTTTTCTCCCATCCAAGGTCCGAGTTACCCATAGCTACAAGAGATGCACCGATACCTGTTGAATACCAACGGTCTGTCTCTGTCTCATAAGTGCTTTTTGCCATGTATGGAGAGAAGTTCAATTTACCAGTCTGACCGTAGTTGGCTGTGACTCTGGCCATGCTAACAACATCCTTGATATTTTGGAAAATCTCATATTTGTGAAGGTTGATACCAGCACCAAAAGACCAGAATGGAGCAACACGTGAATCAGTACCGAACTCTGAAGAACCGTCAAGACGTAATGATACGTCAAATAGGTAAGTGTCCTTGTAAGTGTAGTTACCCATCAAGAAAGCACCCATAAGTCTTGTTACGTTGTCGCTAAAGCTTGGTTTAGACGAGATGCTTGATGCGTATTTAGGTTGCCATAGTGTTGAGTTTGCAAAACCTAGGTAGGTTGCAGACTCGCTACTGCTGCTTGAGCTAGATGCATTTACACCAGTAGTGAAGTTCATGCTGTGCTCACCTATTGATTTGTTGTACATCACATATAGGTTTGATGACCAGCTAACGCTCTCAGAGCTGTAAGTGCTTAGACGACCTGATGTAGAAGGAGTCACTGATGTGCTGTTAGCCTCAGCGTCAAACTCTGGATCATCAGGAGATGTAAACGCGTTTGAAGTTGATTGAGTCAAGCCTGCTGAGAACTGGAACTTAAGTTGGAAACCTTCCAAGAAGAAGTAGTTGATTCCAAGGTTGTTGTTCAAGCTAGAGTAGCCACTGTTGCTGAAGCTGCCTAGGGTAGCTGCATATAGTGGGTTGGCCACAGTCATAGTAGAAGTTATGTTCGAGTATGAAGGAACCAATTCGCCAGTTTCTAGATCGTAAGGAGACCAGTAAGGCAACATGCTTGTATAGTCGCTAAAGTCACCATAAGGTGAATCTTGGCTATCTGTGTTAGAGTATGTAACAACGTTAGTAAACTGAAGTTTGTCGTTCATACGGTAGTCTACTTTCAAATCAGCAGAGAAGTTATCTCTATAAGATTCTTTCATAACACCGTTTTGGTTCTCATAACGCAATCCCAAACCAAAGCGCAAAGACTCTTCACCACCATCAATGTAGATAGAGTGAGCTTGGTTGAACTGAGTTTGAAGAGGTTGTGACAACCAGTATGTATCAACACCTTGTTGTACGTTGTTAAGGCTGTTTCTGTAAAACTCCATGTAGTAAGGATACATGAAATATGGATCTAGGATACCTGCTGCAAGGTCCAAGTCTAGTTTCTCTTGAGCATTCATTAGATTGTAACTAGATAGGTCTGGAGCAGTAACACTTCCAGTGAAACCATAGCTAACTCTTAGTTTGCCTGGCTCTGGAGCGAAAGTTTCGATTACGATAACACCATTGGCAGCACGAGAACCGTAGATTGCTGTTGAAGCAGCATCTTTAAGGATAGTCATACTTTGGATACGAGATGGGTCCATGTCATATACATACTCCATAGAAACCTCATAGCCGTCCAACATGAAGATAGGTGCATTAGGGTTGCTTGTCAATGAGAACTCAGAGATGTCGTCGCTTGTTAGCTGATCTAGCTCTGATGTACCGCTGATACCTGACTGACCACGGATATAGAACTCAGGCATTACATTAGGGTTAGATCCCGTTGTTGTGTTGTCCATCATTCTGATTGATGGGTCAAAAATCTGAAGTGCAGCGATAGGGTTGGTAGTCGACACTTTCATCATCTGCTCGTTAGTGATTTTTGTAGTCGAACCTGTAAACGAAGACTTGTCGATGTTTGCATAACCTGTAACGACGATGTCGTCGATAGCTTCTACGTCTTGCTCAAGGTAAACAACAACTCTGTCCTCGCCAACGCCCCAGTTAACCTCTTGAGTCTGCATACCTATCATACTAACGCGGATAATCAAATCCTTAATCTCGCTAGCTGAGAAACTAACCTCTGCTCTACCTCTTACAGCATAGTTTCCTACACCATACTCAGGAATCAATACAGAAGCACCAGTGATAGGCTCTTCAGTTTCTTTATCAAAAACAAGTACATTGACGCTTCTTTTGAAGTTGTCAGCATAGACGCTAACTCCGCCCACGTCTTCTTTAAGTCTGATGGCTATTACGTCACCTACAACAACATACTCTAGTCGAGTGTTTGCAAGTACGTCTGTAAGAACCGAACCCACACTAACATTACTTACATTAACGCTGATGTCTTTGTAAGGAGAGACATTTTCGTCCTTGTAAATAATCTGAATGTTCTTAGCCTCAATTCTATCTAGGATAGTTTTCAGGCTTGTAGGGCCAGCCTTAAGAGAGATAACGGTATTCTCAACACTGTTAGGTTGAGCTACCTCACCATGCGATACTGCTTTTGCTGCTAATGCTTCTGTTGTTGTTGCCAACAAAACCATTGCAACGAGCATCGCAACCACAAAAATAGGCTTCCAACCTATTCCGTGCTTACTGTTTTTTGTGTACAAATGCTTCATGCATAATTTGGGTTAAGTAAAACAATATTGTTAATTAAGGTAAATCACATTTTTCTTTGATATCTTAAAGTCTATATCTCGCGTTGCCACTAGCATATTAAGTATCTCTGCAAAATCCGTCTGTCTTAACATCCTTAGTGAGTAGCGTTTGGCTGCCAACTCCTCAGAGCCAATTCTTATATCTATATTATACCATCGGCAAAATTCATCACATATATTGTCGAGTCTTTCGTTGTCAAACAAGAAGTAGCCTTCTTTCCATGCCAGCATAGGTTCAGTATTTACCGAGTTGGCCTCTAGTCCTTGACTCTCGCGCGAGATAATAGCTTGCATGCCAGGTGTTAGCTCTACTGGTTCTCCTATGTTACCTCTCATCCAAACCTTACCTTCGATAAGAGTTGTTTCTATGGTAGAGCCGTCGCTATATGCTTTGACATTAAAGCTTGTGCCTAGCACTCTGATTTGACCTTGGCTAATGACATCTATAATGAAAGGCTTACTAGCGTCTTTTGCTACATCAAAAAATACTTCGCCTTCCATCTGAACTCGTCTCTCCTTGCCCGTAAACTCTCTAGGAAAAGTTATCGAAGACATGGCGTTCAACCAAACAATAGTGCCTTCGGGTAGCTCATATTGATATTCGCAGCCCTCAGCGGTTCTTAGTGTAATCAGCTCAGGCTCTTGGGTTGCTGTCGCTGGTTTGCTGGTTTGTTCTGCTGCTACAACAGCCCCTGCATTTTCTTTATGTTCAAAAGCCAGTGCTGCTTGCTGCTTGCTTAGTATCTGTGTGCTGCCATCAGACAGTATCAGTTCGGCTTTGCTCTTGCCTGGTTCTATTGCAGATAGTACTTGTTCTACTCTTTTCTCATTACGTCTGATGGTAACAAAACCGAGCGTAGATATAATTAGTATGGCTGCAACCATAGAGAATACGCCTCTACGGCTTAGGGTATGATTGAGGGTGCGGCGTTTAACACTCTTCCAAGCAGCGTTTTGATCATAGTTCAACATAGCTTGTATGTCTTCACCGTAAACCGATTCGCCAGATATAAGTTTAAGTATTTCCTCATTAAGAGGGGACTCTGCCGCCCATTCTCTTAATGATTCACTTTCTTGGTTATTTAGACTGCCACTAGCTAGTTTTTCAAATAAATCTGCTAGTTGATTATCGTTTAGCATATAGTATATTAGGTAGTTTATATTATTAATACGTGTGGTTCGTAGTTTTTCATTACAAAAAAAGCCGCAAAAAGTGCGGCTTCTGTAATTTTATATCTAAAGTTGGTTGTTTCTATGCGTATTCTATGTGTCGTTCGGCAAAATATTTCCTCAAGAAAAGCATTGCCCTATACATGTGAGTTTTGACTGTGCCCTCAGACATGCCAAGAACCATTGCCGTGTGAGCATAAGAATGTCTTTCTATGCTTATCATCTTGAATACCTGTTTAGATTTTGGAGGTAGACTCTCGATGGCTTGGTATAGTTGGCTTACATTTTTTACATATTCTAGCTCTTTGACATGAGCACTGTCGTAGGCTTCTTCTGTCACGCTAGCGTCTAGAGTAGCTCCGTTAACCTCGACTATATTTGAGTTTTGGCTACGAAGGTAGTCCACAGCAGCGTTACGAACCATGGCAACGAGGTAGGCTTTTGACACCCTTGGTAGACTGTCTTTTTTGTTGATAAGCTTCACAAAAGTCTCCTGCACAATATCCTCGGCAATGTCTACACAGCCGACCATACGGTGCACCAAGAGCGTCAAACTTTTGTAGTTGCTCTTGAAGATTTCTTCTATTTCGCTTACTTTCATTGATAAAAAGACTATTATTTCTTACTGCAATGTTACGAAAAAACTACAAACTATTCAAACCATTCATGTATTTATTTTTTACCTACATGTATATTTACTTGCATAATGCATGTTTTTTATTCGTTAAAGTTAAATATTTTATCTAAAATAGGGATTATGACTATGATATAGAAGTTTGCTTTTTGCCATTTTTTTAGTGTTATTGTATGTTTTTGCCATAAATCAGATGCTAGAGTGCTAAAAAAGCATAAAGGTAGTCCCAGAAATCAATTTCTTGAAGTCTAGAACTACCTTTATTTATTACAGATATTGTCGCTATCTTAGATATGCTTGTTTGCGATTAGCCACTCGGCAATCTGCACTGCGTTTAGTGCCGCGCCTTTCTTGATTTGGTCGCTCACGGTCCAGAATGTAAGTCCGCATTCGTCGCAAAGGTCCTTGCGTAGACGGCCAACATGAACTGGGTCTTTGCCTGCCAAGAATAGAGGCATAGGGTATTTCTTATCTTGAGGCTCGTCGATAACAACGATGCCCTCGCTATCAAGGAAAGACTGGCGTACTTGCTCGATTGTTAGAGGCTCCTGAGTCGAAACCCAGATGGCCTCAGAGTGTGAGCGCATAACTGGTACGCGCACGCATGTCGCGCTGACCTTGATGTCTGAGTGCATGATTTTGCGAGTCTCGTTAAACATCTTCATCTCCTCTTTGGTGTAGCCATTGTCCATAAACATGTCTACCTGAGGAATAAGGTTGTATGCCAACTGGTATGCAAATTTATCCACAGTAGGCTCTTTGCCCTCAACAAGCTCGCGGTATTGGTTTTCTAGCTCGTCCATGGCAGATGCTCCCGCGCCACTTGCTGCCTGATATGTTGATACGTGAACACGTGTTATGTGTGATAGTTTCTCTATTGCTTGTAGTGCCACGACCATCTGTATTGTTGTACAGTTTGGGTTAGCGATAACCTTGCGAGGTGGGTTGATTGCGTCGGTAGGGTTTACCTCTGGAACAACCAAAGGCACATCGTCGTCCATACGGAATGCACTAGAGTTGTCTATCATAAGCGCGCCAAATTTGGTTATGGTTTGCTCAAAGTCACGAGATATAGATGCTCCCGCTGATACAAATGCTATGTCTACATCCTTAAAGTCGTCGTTTTGTTGAAGCAGCTTTACAGTGTGCTCTTTGCCTTTAAAGCTATATACGTTACCCGCGCTGCGTGATGAACCGAACAACAACAGCTTGCTACATGGGAAGTTGCGTTCTTCTAGTACTCTTAAAAATTCTTGTCCTACGGCACCGCTGGCACCTACAATGGCTATGTTCATAAGTCTATGTTTTTTTATTTCTAACTATCTTGTCTAGTAGTCTGCCACAGTTATTCTATGGCCTATCTTTTAATTTGTTGCAAAAATAAGTCTTTTGTTTGAAAAACAACCTGTTTGTGCGATTTTTGACAATAAACTATTCGGGCCTTAAAATTTATTCAAAGAAAGGATCGTTGCTATCGTCGTTGGCTGTTTCATTGATTTTTTCCAACTCTTTGTTGCAATCGAAGATTACTCCACCCACAGGCACAGGGAACTTGTCATCTTGCGATATTCCTAGCGACTTGTTGGCATAGACATTCTTCATAAACTCGGCATAGATAGGCAGAGCTAGCGACGCGCCCTCACCTCCGCTCAGAAGGTGGACACTTCTATCCTCGCCACCGACCCACGCGCCAGCAACAAGCTTTGGTGTTACTCCCATGAACCATGCGTCAGAGCTATTTTGTGATGTGCCGGTCTTGCCGCCCATCTCGCCCGTAAACTGGTACATCCAGCGTAGGCGTCCTGCGGTTCCTGCGTTGACAACATTTTGTAGCATCTGGGTCATGGTATATGCTGTTTGCTCGCTAATGGCATCTGTGGTTGTCGAAGTGAAAGTGGCAAGCACATTGCCCTGACGGTCCTCTATACGGTTTACGAATATAGGTTCTATAAAGACTCCTCGATTAGAGAATGTTCCATAGGCTCCCACCATCTCAAATAGCGAGAAGTCTGGCGTGCCAAGGCACAGTGCGTACACAGGGTCTATGTAGCTCTTGATACCCATCTTGTGTATCATGTCGGCTACGGCCTTAGGCTGCTTGGCTTGTTTCATAATCCATGCAGAGTAGTTGTTGCGAGAGTTGGCAAGTCCCCAGCTCAAAGGTTTCATCTCTCCGTCATATACAACCGTGCCCGATTCCTTAGGCTGCCAAGCATCACCAGCGTAGGTTTCTATGGTTACAGGCAAGTTTGGCACAGGGCTGCATGGGTTGTATCCCAGTTGGTCCATGGCAAAGGTATAGATAAATGGTTTTATCGTTGAGCCAACTTGACGTCGACCTTGTTTGACCATATCGTACTTAAAGTAGCGGAAGTTTGGACCTCCAACATAGGCTCTCACATTACCGTTTGATGGATCCATGGCCATAAACGATGCACGCATATACCTCTTATAATATAGAATTGAGTCGCGAGGAGATAGAACAGTGTCTATTTCGCCACCATAAGAAAAGACTCTCATCTTGGTTGGTGTGGCAAACTCTTCTTTTATCTTGCTGTCGCTAGCACCACTGTTTTTAAGGTAGCGGTATCTGTCCGTTTGGCGGATGGCGTTATTTATAATCTGCTCCTGAACTTCTTTCTCGGTGTCTATAAATAGTACTCGTGTGTTCTTGTATTGAGTCTCCATGCGCGGCTGTACCGACTCAGACATGTTTTTCACCAGTGCATCTTCGGCATATTGCTGCATGGTTGCATTGATGGTGGTATATATCTTTAGACCATCGCGGTAGAGGTTATACTGTGTGCCGTCGGCCTTAGTATTTTTCTGACACCAGCCATATAGAGGATTCTCGTCCCACATCTTGGCGGCCTGCTCATAGTCCCATTCTGTTAGGAACTGGTTCTTTGTTGGGCGGCTCATGGTCATAACCTGACGTAGCATCTCTCTGAAGTAGGTTCCTGTACCAGCATTGTGAGATATAGGTTGATACTCCAGCTCTATTGGCATGTTCATAAGTGAGTCGCATAAGTGCTTAGAAAGTGAGCCGTTAACGTGCATACGTGCTAGCACAGTGTTGCGGCGAGTAAGCGAACGCTCAGGGTTGATAACAGGGCTATATCGTGTTGGGGCATTCACCACACCTACAAGTAGGGCTGCTTGCTCAACCTTCAGCTCATCGGGCTGGCAGTTGAAGAATGTGCGCGCCGCACTTTTTATACCATACGAGTTACTACCATAGCCCACCGTATTCAGGTACATAGCTATGATTTCTTCTTTGGTGTAGTTGTGTTCAAGCATGACAGCCGTTATCCACTCCTTGAATTTAGAGACAACGAGTTTAAATGCACGCGAGAAAGGGTTTGTGTATGTTGTTGTGTCGCGTGGATATAGGTTTTTGGCTAGCTGCTGAGTTATGGTACTACCACCTCCCTGATCGCTATTACCCATGGCTAGGGTTTTGACCATCACGCGGGCGATAGAAACAAAGTCTATACCTGAGTGGCCATAGAAGCGAGCATCCTCGGTGGCTATAAGTGCTGCCACAACGCTTGGGGCTAGCTCCTCATAGCTAACATAAGAGCGGTTTTGGATAAAGAAGCTACCCAGAACCTGACCTTCTTGAGAGTATATTTCTGTGGCAAGGTTGTTCTTTGGGTTCTCTAGCTCTTCAAAGGTTGGCAGCTTTCCGAATCCGCCAAGAGCAATCGTAATAATAAGTAGTATAACCGCTGTTGTAGGCACTAGAATGATGCCCCAAAACCATTTTATGGCCTTTGGTGTTGATAATCGTGCTAGAAGCGGGGTGGTATTTTTCTTTTTTCTGCTCATATTTGTATTTGTTGAGTACATTCTAGGTGTCTTTTAGATACCTACATTGAACCTCCAAAAGTACATATTTTTTTATGGCCTTCAAAATTAACAGCCATATAAGCACTATTATTATGTTATTTTGTGGATTAAAGCTTTTTTGCACACAGTTCATTAAGCCCACATTCATCACATTTGGGCTTGCGAGCAACACACACATAACGGCCATGGAGGATGAGCCAATGATGGGCAATGGGCAGCAGGTGAGATGGTATAAGCTCTACGAGCTGCTGTTCGGTTTGCAGAGGGGTCTTGGCTTTGAGAGTAAGCCCCATGCGCGCAGCCACCCTAAATACGTGCGTATCTACGGGCATAACCTCGCGCCCAAAAATCACCGAACCAACAACGTTGGCTGTCTTGCGACCCACGCCAGGGAGCTTCTGCAGCTGGTCTATGTCTGAGGGCACCTGAGAACCAAACTCGTCTACAAGCTTGCGTGCCATGCCAGCAAGGTTCTTGGCCTTGTTATTGGGGTAGGATATGCTTTTGATATAAGGGAATATATCTTCGGCCGAGGCTTCGGCCATAGCTTCAGGTGTTGGAAAACGCTCGAAGAGTGCTGGGGTGGTCATATTGACCCTCTTGTCTGTGCACTGAGCAGACAAGATTACCGCCACAACAAGCTCGTATGGGTTGCGATAATCAAGCTCACTTTCTGCCACAGGCATATTCTCGCTAAACCACTCTACGATTTTATTTGCACGTTCCTTGCGTCTCATTGTCTTTATTTGAAGATATTCAGAGAGCCAAATATTCTATTCTTACGATCTAGAATCAGCAGCTCAAGAACAAGCAAAACCACAGCTCCCCAAAGGAAGTATTCATACTGCTCGTCATATTCCTCGAAGCTCATCACCGACAGCTCTTTGGATTGTTGCTTCTGTATCTCAGAAACTATCTCCTCTAGTCCAAGGCTGTGGTTGGCAGCACGAATGTAAGCACCGCCTGATGTTACGGCAATCTTTTGTAGTGTCTGCTCATCGAGTTTAGAGACTACCATGTCGCCATTCTCATCCTTAATAAATTCACCATTAATATTGATTGGCGAACCCTCTGGAGTTCCTATACCTATGGTGTAGAGTGTTATTCCTTTTTCCGAAGCGGCTTTTGCAGCAGCCAGTGCGTCGCCCTCGTGGCTCTCACCGTCAGAGATAAGCACTATCACGCGACTATCTTCGCTGCCCGTAGAGAAAGAGTTTGAGGCATGGTTTATGGCGCGGGCAAGGTCTGTACCCTGCTTAGATACCATATCTGGAGATATGTCGTCTATGAAGTTGAGTGCCGCGCTGTGGTCTGCCGTTAGAGGCAGCTGAGTGTAGGCGTCGCCTGCAAATATCACCACACCAACCAAATCGTTGGGCAACTTGTCGAGTATTCTTGTTATAGAATATTTCGTGCGCTCAAGTCTGTTAGGCTTAAAGTCGTCGGCAAGCATACTGTTAGATACGTCTAGGGTAAAGACAATTTCTACGCCCTCGTGTGTGCTCTGAGATAGTTTAGAGCCTGATTGTGGGCGTGCAGCAGCCAATATAAGAAGCATGGTAGCCACCATAAATATTATGGCCTTGTTCATGGTGCGCCTTGTCGATAGCTCGGGCATCAAAGACATTATTGTGCCAAAGTTACCTGCGGCCTTGATGTTGCGTCGGGCCTTGATTCTATATAATATATATGCACCTATGAAAATAGGTATTAGCAACAATAAATATAGATATTCTGGAGATTCAAATCTAAACATAGTTCTAAAATCTAAAAGTTCTTAAACCATAAGTGTTTCGTTAAAAACTCGGCCGCCATAAGTGCAAGAGCCATAAGTAGTAGCGGCACAAAGAGTTCTTCTCTTAGTACGCGGTTGCTCACTTCTATTTCGCTGCGCTCTAGTGCGTCAATGCGCTTGTAAATCTCTAGTAGGGACTTGTTGTCCTTGGCTCTAAAGTATTCACCATCGGTCTGTTCTGATATGTCGCTTAGGGTTTGCTCGTCTATCTCTACTTTCATAGGAACGTATGATATGCGTCCCCAAGGGTCCATGGCAGGGTAGGGAGCTTCGCCCTCGGTACCAACGCCTATGGTGTAAACCTTAATATCATAGCTGCTTGCAATAGAAGCGGCTGTTAGCGGAGCTATCTGGCCAGCGTTATTAACACCGTCGGTAAGTAGTATGATGACCTTGCTCTTGGCCTGACTGTCCTTGAGTCTGTTTATGGCGGTGGCAAGGCCTTCGCCTATGGCCGTACCGTCTGTTATAATGCCATTTTCTACCTGAGACAGCAGGTTGGTAAGTGTTGACTTGTCTGTTGTCAATGGGCTTTGAGTGTAGCTCTCGCCTGCAAAAACCACAAGACCAATACGGTCGTTGGGACGACTATTGATAAACTCTGCGGCTATGCTCTTCACCGCACTGATACGGTTAGGCTCAAAGTCGCGCGCAAGCATACTGCCCGAGATGTCCAGTGAAAGAACTATATCTATACCCTCTGTCTTGCTCGAGGATACGGTTGACGAACTTTGAGGGCGTGCCAATGCCACTATGGCCAGAGTGTAGGTCAACATGCGTAGCACAAAGGGCAGGTGACGTAATCTTTGACGCAAGGTCTTAGGCATGGCCTCAAGCTCTGTGCTGTTAGATGTGCCTAGAGTCGCACCGCCTTGTCGTTGACGATATATGTAGTAGGCCACTAGAGGAATGATGCCCAGTAGTAACCACAGCAGATGTATATTTGCAAAGGTGATACTCATTGTTACCAGTTTTTAGTTGATGATTGTTGGCCTTGGGCGTTATGTGCCTTGACCTTCTCGCGAGCATTGTCCTCGCTCTCCTGCACCGCTTGCAGTATCTGCTGAGCCTCTTGTTGGCTCATCTTCTGCTCGCCTGTTTGACCTTCTCCCTGTTGAGGGTCCTGCTTGCCATCTCCTTGGTCCTGATTCTGCTCGCCATCCCCTTGGTCTTGGTCTTGGTCCTGATTTTGGTCTTGGTCGCCCTGATCTCCTTGATCTTGGTTCTGATCACCATCTCCTTGATTCTGATCTTGGTTTTGGTCCTGATTTTGATCTTGGTCTTGGTTGTCCTCACCGCCGCCACCGCCGCCGCCTTGGTTGTCCTCGTTCTCTAGCATCTTCTGAGTGTAGGCAAGATTAAACTTGGCCGAGGTGTCGCTAGGGTTTAGGCGTAGGGCCTGTTTATATGATTCGAGAGCTTGCTCAAACATACGTTGCTGGAACAGTGCGTTGCCTTCATTATAAAATGCCTTTTGACGTATGTCAACAGGTATAGAGTCTGCTTTTAGTGGAGCCAGTGCCTGAACCGCTTCGCTATACATCTCTTGTTTGTAGCGTGCATCAGCTAGATTGAAACGTGCCTCAGGCGAGTCTGGCGTCAGTGCCAGTGCGCGCGAATATAGTTCCTCCGATAGAGAGTATCTCTCGTCTAGGTAGGCTCTGTTGCCCGAACGTATCTTGCTGCGCTCAGGGTAACGCTGAGAGTAGCCACTGCCCACAAAAACTAGCAATGAGCAGACTACCAAGCTAAATATAATTATGCGTTGTCTCATACGTTCTTTGGTTGTTGATTATCACTTTGAGTAGGGTCTGCATCTTGCTCAGGGTTGCTCTGCTGCTCGACTTCTATAATCTTGGTGTCCTCAATAAAGTAGTAGGCATTGTTATAGTTATCCTCGTTATCTTCGGCATCAGGGGTGTGCTTAGCAAACTTAACATAGTCGGCTGTTGTAAGCAGGCTTGTTAGGCGTTTGAATGACTTGTCGTCAGCATTAGTAGCCTTAATCTCAGAGAGAATCTCAGGAGTAGATTTCTCCAAAGCTCCAATATCATAACGCTCCTCGATATAGGTTCTGACAATATCTGTCAGGGCAGTGTAATATTGCTTGATATGTCCTGCTTGCCATAGCTTCTTAGAGTTTAGTTTCTCTAGAGCCTTGATGGCTTTAAGGTGTGCGGCTTCTGGTGGAACGACCTCGTTGTCAGCCCTGTTTCTGCGTTTGGCTATCTGACGCATTATGTAAAGCACTATCAGTGCTATAATGATACACGCCAAAAGACCATACATCAAGTACTGGCTAAATTCACCAAACATCAAAGGCGCATCAAGTGGTGGTACTATATCTACAATAACCTGAGTTGTGGTGTCTATTTCATAGGTTGTCACCAGTAGCGACAGCGAGTCAATAGAAAATAGCGTATCCATCTGATTGCGCCCAGCTACCATAACGGGGAACTGACCAAGCTCATACATTCCAGCGTCGAAGCAAGTAAGCAGGTACTCTTTGCGTAGGGTGTGTACGCGGCCCTCGCGAGCTACGGTGTCTATGGGAGTTTCGCTAAGGACTTCTATGTAGGCTGAGTCAAGCGTACCCTCAAACACAGGGAAGTATGCTTGTTCTACCAGATCCTTGGTAATTTCGACCTTAAGTCTGAACTGGTCACCTATCATAATGCTGTCAGAGCTTAGTGAGGCTCTAACTACGGCTTTTTCTTGGCCCGAAGGATTCTGAGCCGTCAGTCCAAAGCCCAAGGCTCCAAGCAGTATAAAGGAGAATATAAATTTAATTATCTTCATAATTTATCGTGCAGCAAAAAGTTTTATCAATGACTTAACATAATCGTCATCAGTGGCGATGCGTGTATTATCTACACGGCTACGTTTGAGAGCATTGTCTATAATCTCATTAACCTTTTGATGACGTAAAGCATAGATTTCTCTAACGCGACTGCTAGAGGTATCTATGGTAATGCGGCGTGCGGTTTCAAGGTCCTTGAACTCCATAAGCCCGATGTTCGGTAGTTCTATCTCGTGGCGGTCATAGACTCTGATGCCTACAATATCGTGCTTCTTAGATGCTATCTTCAGGGCGTCCTCGCAGCGTAGAGTGTCGTTCTCTATGCCATCAAGGAAGTCTGATAGCACAAATACGGCAGCTCTCTTCTTGAGCATGTTGGTCAAGAAGACAAGAGGCTCAGAGAGCGATGTGCCACTTTGCTCAGGCTTGAACTCCAGTAGCTCGCGTATTATGGCCAGCACATGAGAGCGACCTTTCTTTGGGGGTATATATTTTTCTATCTTGTCACTAAAGAAAAGACATCCCACCTTATCGTTATTCTCTATGGCCGAGAAAGCCAAAATAGCTGCTATCTCTGTTGTTAGTTCGCGCTTGGTCAGCTCGCTAGAGCCAAACTTGCCCGAGCCACTAACGTCGATAACAAGTATCATGGTCAGCTCGCGCTCCTCCTCATAGATTTTGATATGGGGAGAGCGACTGCGGGCCGTAACGTTCCAGTCTATGTCGCGCACGTCGTCACCTATGCGGTATTCGCGCACCTCGCTAAAGGACATACCGTGTCCACGGAAGGCACTGTGGTACTTTCCGGCAAAGACATCTTGACTCAAGCTGCGGCTGCGAATCTCGATTTTACGTATTTTCTTTAGTATTTCGTTGCTGCTTTTTTCCATCACCTTAAAATTTTGTTATACTAACATCTTTATAAAGGGGTTGGATTAAGGTACCTCAACAGCATTTAAGATTTCTGTTATAATCTCTTCGGTTGTGACATTCTCAGCCTCGGCCTCGTAGGTAAGTCCTATACGGTGGCGTAGTACGTCGTGACATACAGCACGCACATCCTCAGGGATAACATATCCGCGGCGTTTGATAAAGGCATAGCTCTTGGCTGCTTTGGCAAGCGAGATGCTGGCACGTGGTGAACCGCCATAACTAATCATAGAGGCCAAAGAATCTAGCTTATACTCAGATGGTTCGCGAGTAGCAAAGATAATGTCGATGATGTATTTCTCGATTTTCTCGTCCATATAAACATCCTCAACTACCTTGCGTGCAGCGATAATATCCTCTGGTTTGATAATCTTGTTTGGCTCTGGGAACTTCTCAGCGTTGAGGTTCATGCGTACGATGTCGCGCTCCTCTTGTTTCTTAGGGTAGGTGATGCGTGCCTTAAGCATGAAACGGTCTACCTGTGCCTCTGGTAGAGGGTAGGTTCCTTCTTGCTCAAGAGGGTTCTGTGTTGCAAGCACCAAGAAAGGCTCTGGAAGTTTGTAAGTTGTGTCGCTGATGGTAACCTGACGCTCCTGCATGGCCTCAAGCAATGCACTCTGAACCTTTGCTGGAGAGCGGTTAATCTCATCTGCTATGATGAAGTTTGCGAAGATAGGTCCTTTTTTTACAAAGAAGTCTTCTGTCTTCTGCGAGTATATAAGTGTTCCTATCAAATCGGCAGGAAGCAAGTCGGGAGTAAATTGAATACGGCTAAAGTTAGCGTCTACGGCTTTAGCTAGAGTGGTGATAGCTAGGGTTTTGGCTAGTCCAGGGACACCCTCAAGAAGTATGTGGCCTCCAGATAATAGTCCTATAAGTAAAGTGTCTACAAGGTGTGCTTGACCTACGATGACCTTACCCATTTCCATTCGTAGCGTGTCAACAAATAGGCTTTCGCGTTCTATGCGTTCATTAAGCTCTTTGATGTTTACTGTCTCGCTCATAATCTATATATTTGTTATTTAATTTATGTTCTGAAAAATCGTTTCACGTTAATATATTCTAAACGAAGGTAACGCAAAAATATTGCAATTTTTTGATTTATCGGCATTTTTTTCAAAAACATAGTAATTTTATGTTTACTTTCAGTGATTTTATATTTTTTCTTGAGGGGCTTGGTAGTTGCTCGGTTGTGCAAAATATGTTACCTTTGTAGGTGAAAAAATTATATCTAGTAAAGTGTCTAAGACAGAATATATCGCAAATCTAAGTCCTGCCCAGAAGCAGGCCGTTGTAAACTATAAAAACCATTCTATGATAGTGGCGGGAGCAGGTTCGGGCAAGACTCGTGTTCTGACGTGCCGCATAGCTAATATGATAGACTGTGGGGTCAACTCCTACTCAATTTTGGCCCTTACCTTTACCAACAAGGCGGCTAAGGAGATGCGCGAACGTGTAGAATCTGTTGTGCCACGCGAGGCTGTGAGGGGGCTTGCCATGGGTACTTTCCACTCTATTTTTGCGCGTATCTTGCGTCAGGAGGCCTCACTTATGGGCTATCCCAGCTCGTTCTCCATATACGATTCTAACGCCTCGAAGACCCTGATAAAAAATATAATCAAGGAGATGGAGCTTGCGCCAGAATACTATAAACCTAATGGCATAGCTTCACGTATTTCTTTGGCCAAGAATAACCTTGTTGTGCCAAGTGCTTATATGGCTAGTGTACAGCTTTTGGATGAGGATAGAAAGCACAAAATTCCTGAGTTTTCAAAGATATATGCCACCTATTGTCGCAAGTGCAAGGAGAATGGGGCCATGGACTACGACGACCTGTTGCTGAATATGAACGTGTTGTTTCGAGATTCCCCTGAGGCTCTGGCCCGCTACCAACAGAGATTCAAATATATTCTTGTCGATGAGTATCAAGATACCAACACGGCTCAGTATCTTATAGTTAAGAAGCTGACAGAGAAAGGTTCTATCCTATGTGTTGTGGGCGATGACTCTCAGAGTATCTACTCGTTTCGCGGAGCCAAGATAGAGAATATTCTGCGCTTTAGGAACGACTTCCCCAATGCCGACATCTTCAAGCTAGAGCAGAACTACCGCTCGACACAGACCATAGTCGATGCGGCCAACTCGCTGATAGCAAAAAACAAAAATAGACTTAAGAAAACATCTTTCTCTCAGGGCGATGTGGGCGATAAGATAAAGGTCCTCAGGGCCTACACCGATAAGGAAGAAGCAACGATAGCCGTGTCAGAAATCACGCGTTTGGTGCTGCGAGGCAACTATAACGATGCTGCAATTCTGTATCGTACAAATGCCCAGAGCCGCTCCATTGAGGAGGCTCTGCGTCAGCGCAATATCCCTTACCGCATCTATGGAGGCCATTCGTTCTATGAGCGTAAGGAGGTTATGGATTTCTTGGCCTATGTCAGCCTGATACTTAACCCTAACGACGATATAGCCTTTAGGCGCATAGTCAACTATCCAGCACGTGGATTGGGAGACACCACGGTGGGACGCATAGCCGCTGCCGCTGCCTCTTCGGGGGCATCTATGTGGAGTGCGGCTCAGGGAGACCTTTCTCAGTTTGGTGTTAAGGGTGCGGCTCAGAAGAAAATCATGGACTTCATAGCCATGATAAACTCTTTCTCTGTTTCGGCCTTGCGTGACGATGCCTACAACATTGCAAGCGAGATAGCTTTGCGCTCGGGCATGGTTCACGCGCTTAAGACCGAGGGTACGCCCGAGGCTGAGAGCGCACTTGAGAATATAGACGAGTTGCTGTCTTCGGTCAAATCGTTTATGGACGATAGTCAGATGGATGACTTTATGACAGAGCTTGAGGGTGACGGCACAGAGTATGACTCAGAGTCGCTTGCAGGCGGAGGCCTTAGCGGAAATATTACCATAGATAAGTGGTATGCCAATGTCAAACTTATGACCGATGCTGACAAGCAAGATGATGTGGGTGAGAAGATTACGCTTACCACTGTGCACTCGGTAAAGGGGCTAGAGTTTGACTATGTGGTGATGGTAGGGTTGGAAGAAAACCTGTTCCCTAGCATGAGAAGTATAAACGACTTGTCGGGACTAGAGGAGGAGCGACGTCTGTTCTATGTGGCCCTTACTCGCGCCAAGAAGAATGCTATCATAACATTTGCTCGCCAGCGTTTTATGCACGGCGATGTGGTTTGCTCGCGCCCAAGTCGTTTTATTGCAGAGATAGATTCTCAGTATCTAGATATGGACTTTGCTCTTAACGAGTCTAGCGATGATGATGATATAGGCGAGGACCGTAGTTCGCTAGGTATGTGGGATTCTACGGGTGGTGGTTATCGTCGCCAGCAGCAACAATATAATAATAGGTATGCTCCTAAGTCTGCCGCTAGTGCACGCCCCGAGTGGCGCAAGCGTAGTGAGCAGGAGAGGATAGAAAATAATGCTGACTCTGAGACTTCGATACGTCTGAATCAAGCACGCGAGGCGTTGCGTAATGCTGAGCGCGCGGTGGCCGAGGGTCGCATGAAGCGTGTAGGTGTTAGGCCTCAGGGCGGTGAACAGACTCCTGCTGCTCCAGTTAATGGAGGTAAGCTTCAGGTGGGTACAAGAGTCGAGCACCCTAAGTTTGGACGAGGAGTAATCGTTACGGTTGAACAGATGGGGGGCGATTTGAAGCTGACCATCAACTTTGGAGCAGAGCATGGTGTAAGGACTCTGCTTAATAAGTTTGCCAAGATACAAGTGACAGAGTAGGTGTCATCTATATTATATGGTGACAGAAAGCATACAAAAAGAGCTAGCAATAATATATATTTTGCTAGCTCTTTTTGTATGCCGTGTAAGAAAGTTTATTTCAGTGCAAACTCATTCTCACCTATCATGCGTCCATCCATATAGATGTTGATTTTGTATTTACCCGCGCTAAACTCTGCTCCCGTGTAGAAGATACTCACGCTAAGGTCTTTGTTTTGATAGTCAACCTCGCGGTTGGCCGTGTAGGTAATCATGCTGCCCTCGAAGTCAAGCATTGCACCACTGCTGTTTGCAAGTACAAAGCCGTCAGGTGCTGTGATGCGAACATATACTTCTCTTGCTCCTGGTTCGGTCAGATCGTTGCTCGAAAGCACGAAGTCAGCTCTTAGGCGTGCAGCGCGTGATGCACGGTCCACCTCTTTGTCTCTAGAAGTTAGTGCCACAAGTTCTATGTCGCGGGCACGAACCACAGAGCCAATCTTGAGTTTGTTGTTAAGCTCTTGTGTTAGCTCCTCGGCTTTGTCGGCACGTAGACGTTCGGTAGAGACCTGTTTACGTATGGTGACATTCTCTTGCGATAGCTTCTGGTTAAGCTGATTCAGCGAGTCGATTTGGTGTACGTAGTTACGCATAACGGTACGTAGGGTTCCAAGCTCTTTCTCATAGCGTTGCATCTTTGAGTAGCTCAACGAACGCTCGTTCTTAAGTTGAGTAAGTAGAGAGTCGGCTTTCTCGCGCTCTGTAAGCAGGTTGCGTGAGATAGAATCGTTTTCAGTTGTAAGATTATCGTAATCTATAAGCAGGTTGTTGATTTGATTAGTCAAGGTGTCACGCTCGATAGCAAATTCAGAACGTATCTGCTTTACTTGACTGAAGTACACAACAGTTATTGCCACAAGCACAATAGCAAGTACGGCAACAAGAATCTTTAATATCTTAACGTTGCGTCCACTTCCGTCATAATCATCGTTATAGTCGTCATCATAATTATTGTCATAATTATTGTCGTCGTATAGATCTTCCAAGTTTTCGTTATAGTCTGCCATAATAATGAAATTTTATTAGTCCTCTACAAAGATAATACAAAAAAATGAATTATAGAAATACAACGTAATATAATAAATAAACAATATGTTCTAGGGCTTATTATTGTAGCGTAGACCCATTTGTGTGCTGTATGAGTGGGGTGTGTTATTTTACAAGAAACTCTAAAAGTGTTTTTTAAAAAATTTACCAACTTACGGATTAGAGCCACTTTTTCAGTAAATTAAGTTTAATTAATATCAATTAGAGGTTAATATGTTTAATATGTAAGGGTATCCTAGAATAATTTGTATTGTATAATGTAATACTGTATGTTTGTTAGTTGTTTTTTTTGTAAATTGCGACGTATTTCGCCCATTATTAAGAACTTTTTTAAACAAACTAAAATAAATTTCTATGATTAAACTTCGACTCTTTTTGCAGACCAGCTCTAAGATGATGAACGTTGTGGCTAGCTCCATCAAACGTTCTATTCCTGTGGTTCTGCTTTTTGTTGCGGGTTCTGTCATGGCTCAGGAAAATGACGATGTTATCGACATGAACATCTCTCGACCAACCGTCGCTCCTGCCTATGGCACACAGTTTACTGCTGCAGAATTGCAACAAGTGCACCCAACAAGCCTTGTTCAGGCTTTGGAAGCTCTTATTCCAGCGTTGGTGGACCTAGACCCTTCAGAGGCTTATGGTTCAGATCCAAACGCCACTCCAGTGTTTTCTACTTACGGACAGAAGTCCCTTTCGACAAACACTTATGAGGGTATCAACCAGATTGCTATTATCGTTGATGGTCACTCGGAAACTATCGATAGACTTGCTGACTTTGATATGGGAAGAATCGAAAGCGTTATCTACATCAAAGATGCTTCGGCAGCAGCAATGTATGGTGTGCGTGCAGGTAAAGGCGCAATCGTAATCACCACTAAAAAAGCCGCTAAGGGTAGCATCAACTTGATTTACAACTTTGATGGCGAGTTCCAGACTGCTTCTACTAGCACATTCAACTATATGAATGCCTCTGAGAAACTTGCAGCTGAGAATGCTGCGGGTCTATATGAAGGCAACGAGGAGCTATACAACGAGCGTCTTGCAGCTGGTGAAACAGATTGGACAAGTTTGCCTCTAGAAACTGTATTCATGCACCGCCACCGCTTGTCTTTGGAGGGTTCGGATGAGAATCTAGCCTACCGTGGTACCATATATAATAATATGGGACAAAACGGTGTTATGAATGGTTCATACCGTAAAGGATATGGTGCATTGGCATACATAGGATATAAAACAGGTATCGTTAGAGTATCTAACGAACTTAGCGTAGATAAAATCGAGGCTCGCGAGTCTAGCTACGGTAGCATGTACCAATGGGGTGCTATCAATCCTTATTATGAGGCAGTTGATGGCCGCGGCGATGCTTACGAAAACCTTGGCGAGGGCACTGCAACAGAGCAGTATTCACCTTTGTACGAGGCTACACTTAACAGCTTTGACAAAACAAAATACTTGCGTGTAAGCAACAGCTTGTTGTTGAGCGTTGATGTATATGAGGGTGTTGAGCTATTTGGTAGCTTCAACTACACTAACGATTCTTACGAGAACTCAGTGTTTATCTCTCCTTTGTCTAGTACTTTTGATTACCTATCTTCTGATGAGGCTGACCAAAAAGGTCATTACAGCATCAGCCGCCAGAATGCAGTTACTTTCCAAGAGCAGCTAGGTGTTAGCTACCTATATACTTGTGGCGCAAATATGTTCTCGGCTGTTGTGGGTACAGAGATTTTCTCTTTCGCACTTAAAGAGTCTGCATACACTGGTATGGGTATGTCTAGTGACAATATGAACTATGTTTCTTTTGCTCAGAAATACTATGACACTCCATTTGGTGGTCAGCTTGACGAGCATGTGCTCAGTGGATATGCAACATTTGCTTATGCTTATGACAAGAAATTGTTTATTGACCTTGCAGGTCGTGTAGACAAATCCTCTGCTCTGGCTCCAGACAACAGAACCGTAGGTTCTTACTCTGCTGCTGCACGTTACAACTTTAAAGAAACATACCTACTAGAAGATGCTAAGTGGTTGTCAGCTTTGAACCTTACAGCTTCTTATGGTAGCGCAGCTAGTTACCAGTTTGACTATTCTACTGTTAACGCTACTTACTCTTATGATATTGACAATCCTTACCTTAATGGTTTGGGTAACTATGACTATGGCAACGGTCTTGTGTCTCTTGCAGGCGACAATACTTACAACTCATCTTTGAAATGGCAAGCAGACAAACACTTCAATGTAGGTCTTAACGCTATTGTAGGTCCTGTTAGCTTCGGTGTTGGTTATTACAACATCCTATCTACAAACTTGTTGGCTATGGATTCAGTAGATCCTTCTATGGGTGTTAGCTTCCAATATACAAATGCTGGTGAGGTTCGCAATGCAGGTGTTGAGTATAGCTTGCGTGTTAATGTTCTTCAAGGTGACAACAACTTGAATGTGTCGTTGTTTACATCAGGCGTGCTTAACAAAAACACTCTTGTGGCAGCACCAGACTTTATGAACACTGCGGACAACTATTCTCCACTAATTATCAATAATGCTGCTGACGGAATTTATGCTTATGAGGATGAGAGCCTAGAGTCAGGTTTGGTTTACATGGGTAGCTCAACACCTAAGATTAAAGGTTCTTTCGGTATTAGTGCTTCTTATGGCAACTTTGACTTTAGTGCTTTGTTTAACTACTCTTCTGGAGCTATGGTTTACAACTACTACGAGCACTATATCACTGATATGACTGATGTTACCTCTAACTCGTTTGGTAGTTCAACAACTCAAACTTGTTATGAGCCTTTGGCAGACTACGTTTATGAGCGTAATGTTCTTGCTCTATCATCTTTGCGTCTAGGCTACAACTTCTCTGATGCTGTTGCTTCAAAACTAATGATGAAAGGTTTGAAAGTTTCTGCTACATGTACAGACCTTTTCTACCACTCATCTGTGGACAACTATATGAGGGGTTATATCTACCCTTATTCAACTGGAGTTATACTTAGCCTTCAGGCAACATTCTAATAAACGACTAGAGATATGAAAAAAATATTTTACTTAGCAGCCCTGTTGTTGACAATGACATCGTGCAGCGGCTGGTTTGATACAGAGCCTAATGATGGTAGTGCTAGCGAGAACGTCTTCAATTCTGAGACTTCTTTCCGTGACTACATGAACAGCATCTACTGCATACTTGCGGGCGAGGATTTGTATGGCGAGCAGATTACTATAACCTCTGAGGTTATGGGTGGAACACTTGATGTTTCTGATTATGACAACTATGTTGATTTGGCGAAGTTCACATTTGCAGATGCAGATAACGTTGCATATGCAGAGGCTATTTATACTAGACTTTACCGTGCAATCTATGGTTGTAACGACATCCTGAGACTTTTTGAAAGTAATTCTGATGTTTCTTTTGTGTCAGGTTCAAAAGAGATGATGATGGCCGAGGCTAAGGCCCTAAGAGCTTTCTTGCACATGGAGCTTGCTCGTTTGTTCTTGGTTTCTCCAGCGGCTATGGATGATGCTCAGACCCTATATTGGGCAGAGAGCATTGATCAGCTTGGTACTAAGATGACTGCAACAGAGATTTATGAGAAAGCCGTTGAGGAGCTAGAGGCTGCGGCAGCGGTTCTTGAAGTCAATGACCCAATCGTAAATGGCGAGGATTATAACGAGAACTCACTTCTTGGAGCTAGTCCAGAGGAGCGCGTTTGGAAACTTAACTACTACGCTGTTCAGGCGGTTAAAGCACGTGCGTTGTTGTCTGTTGCAACAGAGGATGCTGCTGCTGAGGCTTTGACAACTCTTCAAGGTATTATCAGCTCTGAGGCTTATTCTTTCGTAAAGACTATATCTAACAAAGACTATGCTTTCTCTGCAGAGTATCTTTTTGCTTTGCCATCAACATCTTATGGCACAACCTTTAGTGAGGTGAACGAGGAACTTTATGTAAATAAAGGCATCATGGTAACTTCGACAGTAGACAAAGATGGTATGTATGAGGATGACCGTCGTCGTTATTGGATAGATGATAACAACTCATTGTCTGTTAAATTCGACGAGAGCAACACTCTAGATAGCTGGGGTATTTCTCCAGCAATACCTGTTGTGAAATATGGCGAGGTTTACCTTATGGCTATCGAGGCTGCTATCAATTCAAACAATCTATCTACGGCAATTAGTCTTTACAATGCTTTCATAACAGAGCGTAACTCGTCAAGCTATGTGCTTGACAGTAGCGCGGATGAGGCTCTTGTTCAGGCAGCTCTAGATTCTCAGTTTGTATATGAGTTCTTGGGTGAGGGTGTACGCTACCAATACCTAAAAAGAAACAACATGAGTGCTGAGGCATTTGACGGTACTACTATCACTAACTTTGGTGAAAAAGTGTTTGGTGCAGATCTTTCGCAACTAATTAAATAATTCAAAGAATAACGAAGATGATGAACTTTTCGATATATAAAGCCTTGTTTAGCGGATCTTTGGTACGTAAATGTGCTATGGTTTGCTTTGCTCTGGCTGTTGCCACAACTGGGGCATCAGCACAATCGACTACATCTAGCTCAGAAAATAAAGATGTAGTTGCTAAGGCGACACCCGTACGCAGAATCACTGGTACGGTAAAAGATGATAAAGGACAGCCGGTTATTGGAGCTTCGGTTGTTTCAAAAACTAATAACCGAAGAGGTGCTTCAACAAATGTTGATGGAACCTTTGCCTTCAATATTGAGGTAGATGCAACTCACATCGTGGTTTCGATGATAGGTATGCAAACCAAAGAAGTAGCTATCTCTCAACGCAACGAGTCTATTGATGTGGTGCTTGTTGCTGATGTTGTTGAGGTTGACAATGTTGTTGTTACGGGCTATGTCTCAAAAGCAAAAAATAGCTTTACGGGTACAGCAACTCAGGTTACGGGTGAACAACTTATAATGGTCAACCCAACAAATGTGCTAGAGGGTCTTCAGGCCTTTGACCCATCATTTGTGATTTCGGATATGGATGGTTTGTATGGTTCTAACCCTAACTACGTTCCAAGCAGTATCGAGATTCGTGGTGCAAACAGCCTTCCTGATATCTCTGAGGGAACACTACAAACTTACACTTCACTACCTATATTTATTATAGATGGTTTCCAAGTAGATGTTGAGCAGGTTTACAACCTTGACGTTAACCGCGTTGAGAGTGTAACAATCTTGAAAGATGCTGCTGCCTCTTCTATCTATGGTTCACGTGCATCAAACGGTGTTATCGTGATCGTTACTAAGATGCCTGAGAAAGGTAAAGTACAAGTTTCTTATACCTTCAATGGTAGTATCGAAACTCCAGACTTGTCGTCTTACAATCTGATGAACGCTCAAGAGATTGTAGATTACTATGACAAGATGAACGTTTTTGATACTAGCGACCCAGAGATGGCTAACATGATGGAGCTTCTAAGAATGGAGGCTGCAAATGGTGTCGACACTTACTGGTTGTCTCAACCTCTACAATCAGCCTTCCAACAATCTCACTCGTTGTTCCTAGACGGTGGTATTGATGTAGGTGAGAAGAAAACTAACTCTCTTCGTTACTCTGTAAACCTTAGTGCCAATCTTCAAGATGGTGTTATGAAAGGTTCAGACCGCAACGTTTATGGTGGTGGTACTAAATTGATCTTCGATACTAAGAAGTTGCAGGTAACAAGTGACATTCAGGTTTCGATGACTGACTACACTAACTCACCTTATGGAAGTTTCTCAACTTACACTCAGCTACTTCCTAATTACAGAATCACAGACGAGGATGGCAACTATTTGCCTACTCTATCTTTGGCTAACATACCTATGTATGATAACTATACTTGGGGAAGTTCACTTTCTTCTACTTTGGGTTATCAAATCAACCCTCTTTATGAGGCGACAGAGCTTGCTAACTACTCAGGTGGTAACAGCCTAAATGCAACTTATAGCTTTGGTGCTAACTGGGAGGTTATCGATGACTTGCGTATTAAAGCTAACTTCTCTGCTAGTCACAGCACAAGCACAACTGAGGATTATGTTTCTCCATTTAGCTCTACTGTTGATGATGGTCTAGGTTCTAGTCTTGATGAGCTTTACCGCAAAGGTAGCTACTCTAGAACAGACAACTCGTCAAACACATACTACGGTATGGTTAACATATCTTACCTTAAGACTCTAGGCAAGCACACTATTCAAGCAGTGGTTGGTGGTGAGCTTAACGAGAGCAACGGCTATACAGATAGTTATAGTGTTGTTGGTTTCTTGAACGACTATATGACAGACGTTTCATCTAGTACTCAGTACACGGTTAATGGCAGCCCTAGTGGTAGCAACTCTATTGTTCGTACTTCAGGTGCATTTGCAACAGCCAACTACTCTTATGATAACCGTTATATGCTTGATTATAGCTATCGTCTTGATGGTTCTTCAAACTTTGCTTCAAAACAACGCGTCTCAGGCTTCTGGGCTTTGGGTGCTCGTTGGAATCTTAGTGAGGAGTCGTTCATGCAGAATCAAGATATATTCAGCAACCTAGCATTCAAGGCTAATATCGGTACTACTGGTAACTCTAACTTCTCGTTGAGCCAGATTCTAAGTATGTACCAATATCTTGAGATGTATGATGGTGTTACTGGTGCCGAGCTTTTGTCTCTTGCCAACCCTAATCTTAAATGGCAGACTACACTTAAGAAGAACGTTGGTGTTGAGCTTGGTCTATGGAACAACAGACTTAATGTAGAGTTCAACGTTTACTCAAACAGAACCGAGGACAACGTTACTACAATCTCTATCTTGCCTTCAACAGGTTTCAGCACATATATGGCTAACCAAGGTGATGTTATCAATGATGGTTATGAGTTCTTTGTTTCTGTTACTCCTGTTCAGACTAAGGACTTCCAGTTCAACTTCTTTATCAATGGTAGCCACAACCGCAACACTCTTGAGAAACTTTCAGACGCGCTTCAGGCATACAATGATGCTGTAATTGCTGGTCAGAACGATATTGAGACTGGTGCTACTAAGGTTGAGAATGTCTTCCTATTTGAGGAGGGTGGTTCACTTACTTCTATCTACGCTGTACGTTCTTTGGGTATCGACCCAGGTACAGGTCAGGAGATTTTCTTGACTAAGGATGGTGAGCGTACATTTGATTGGAATGCGGCAGACCAAGTTGTTGTTGGTGACACTCAGGCTGACATCTACGGATACTTTGGTTTCAACTTCAACTATCGTCGTTGGCAGTTGAGTTCTACTTTCCAATATTCTTATGGTGGACAGATTTACAACAGCACACTTGTTGACCGTATCGAGAACCCATCGCTTAACTTGAGCAGTGGTGCTACGGCTTACAACATGGATAAAAGAGCACTTTATGATCGTTGGGCTGAGCCAGGTGATGTCGCTAAATATAGCGGTGCTGGTAGCTCAAGTGTGACTTACACTAGCTCACGTTTTGTTCAGGACAACAATTACCTAAGCATGAGTTCATTGAAGTTGATGTATACTTTGAACAAGCCTAATACTAAATTGTGGGGCTTCTCTATGTTGAAGGTTGCTTTGTCAACAAATGACCTATTCTATCTTTCAACTGTCGAGCAAGAGCGTGGTTTGTACTACCCTTATGCCCGTACATACTATTTAACACTTCAAGCGAACTTCTAATAACAGACAGATATGAAAATTAAATTTTTATCAATCATATTAATATTGGTAGCGAGCGTTTCTTGTTCGGAATGGCTCGATGTATATCCAGATTCTGAGATTACCTCAGAGAAGGTGTTTGAGGACGAGGAAGGATATTACTCAGCTCTAGCTGGTCTTTATGTAAAGATGACAGCTGACGACCTTTATGGTTTTGAGCTTACCTCAGGATTGCTAGATTACATGGGAGGCAATGTGTATGTTGGTTCAGGTAACTACTTGACTTACCATGCAAACTACTTCTATGATAATGCATACTATGCTTCTTATGTTGCTCCTTTGCAGTTTCCTGCGCTTAACTTCTATCGTGGAGGTATATATACAGATGCAACAGATGGTCAATTAGATGACTGGTGGACAGGTTTGTATAGTATTATTGCAAATGCAAATGTGCTTATCGAAACTGTTAAAGAAGAAGATGCTTCAATGTTCGAGGACGGTGTTAAAGACTTGGTTTTGGCCGAGGCTATGGCTGTTAAGGCTTATATCCACCTTGACTTGGTTCGTATGTTCCAAGTTCCTTACCTTGATGCAGATGGCAAAACTGAAGCTCGTATTCCTTACATGGAGAACATGGATGGTTTGCAGTTTGTGCCTTCTGCAACAACAGATGAGATTCTAGACAAGGTAGATGCTGATTTGGCTTATGCTGCTGAGCTTATGAAAGATGTAGACCCTATATCTTCAGGCAAGAGCTACTATGCACAAATGTTTAGTAGTAACCGCCAGCACAAATTGAACTACTATGCTGTTAAGGCTCTTCAGGCACGTTCATTCTTGTATCGCGGCAAAAACCAAGAGGCTTACGATGCTGCTATGGAGGTTATCAATGCAGCTGATGGCATAGGTGTTCACTTTATTACAGATGCAGAGATGGCTACCCTAGATAGTGATAATGTTCCTGTAAATCGTAACTGCTATATGGAGAACTTATTCGCTATTAGAAAAGATGATTTGAGCGATACATTTTATAGTACAGCTATTGGATATTCTTGTACTTATGGTACATTTGGACGTATGGCAACTAACCCTTGGTTGAATTATGGAGAAAGTTCAGGTGTGGTTTACTTCAACTGGGCGCAATCAGATATACGTTATTCTCTTTGGAAACAACCAGGTACAAGTTCTCTAACTTCTGGCATGATAGCAAAATACTATCACACTTCAACTCTTGCTGCCGACGAGGCTCTTTATCCTACTAGTGCTGCTTCGTTGTTGAAACTAGGAGAGGTCTATCTTATCGCTGCTGAGGCTGCCGCTGAGGCTGTTTCTGTTGCTGAGGCTGTTCGCCTTTTGAACGTGCTTCAAACAGCACGTGGTGCTGCTCTTTTCTCAGGTTCAGATAAGGATTCTTTCAGCCAAGAGATTTTGTATGAGTATCGTCGCGAGATGTTGGGTGATGGTCAGTTGTTCTATGCTAACAAACGTCGTAACGAGCCTTTGTTGCACACTCTGTTCCAAACAGGTGACACAGGTACTCCTTACTACTTTACTATGACAAAAGATCGTTATACGCCAAGTACACCAAATTCAGAATATAACGGAGGTCGAACTTACTAATTTAGATAAGAATGAAAAAGATAATTTTATTTTCAGTATTTGCATCATTGCTCGCAATGAGCTCATGCAAAAAAGACGAGATAATGACCTTCGATTCATCGAAGCCAACAATAGATTTTCACAAAGCATATTACTTGTCAGGTAGCTATACTGATTATGTGGATGTTATGGATACACTTAGTATGCGTGCAATCTATTATAGTGGACAGTCGACAATAGAATTTAAATTGCCAGTTAGAATGTCGGGCAGCATTATTGACGAGGACCGTGTTTATAACGTGGCTCTTGCTACTGACAAATGCTATGGTGACCTTGTAGAGGGTGTTCACTACACTCTATCTGCTGATCAGATTCTTTCAGCTGGCAACTATGCAGACAGTGCAGTTATAGAGTTGAATGTTGCTCAGATTACGACTGATGCTGTTAGCGGTGTTTTGGTTATAGAGCACGTTGCAGGTGACGTTTTTGATAATGGCATAGATCACTACCAGTCTATCGGAGTACGCGTTTCTGGCGAGGGATTTACTACTCAGCCAGCATTTTGGAACTACAACAACCTTAATGACTATGGTGGTACATTCTCTAGTATTAAGGCTGCAAAGTATGTAGAGCTTAATGGTGTTACAGATGATGAGTGGAAAGAGAGTAGTTCGGCTAAGCTTTATGCTTATGGCAAGCGTACCTACGAGTGGTTCCGCGACAACCCTACCTATGACGAAGGCGTACTAGTTGAGTTCTTGGGTACTGTTAAATACGAATAATTTTAAAGCACGAAAAAAATGAAAAGCATAAAATATCTTATCGTAATGGCTGTTATTGCGCTTAGCATAAGCAGTTGTTACAAAGACAAAGGAAGCTATAATACAGATGAGTGGACTGTAATAGAGTCAGTGACTCTGGATACAGGTATTGACGGTGATTATATCATTTCTTTACTTGAGGGTGATCAATGGCAGATATATCCAGAGGTTGTTCTTAAAAGTGGTATTGATGAGGCCGACATGGAGTACTTCTGGATTTTGGGTGGCGACACCATAGGCTCAGAGAAAAACCTTGATTGGACCGTGGTAAGAACAGCAGATATGGTTATTGGTGATAACGGAGCAGACTTCTGGTTTGATATACGCTACACTAAAACAGGTGAAAACTGGAAATTCTTCCCTACTAGCTCGTATGGATATGCTCGTATGGTAACTATCGTTGCTACTCGTGAGCCTAAGGTTGGTGTTATGATGTATAGCAAGGCTGATGATCAAATCGAGTGGGGCTCAATCATGGGTTCAGACCCTAAAGTGCCAACAGCGTTCACTACTATCTTCACAGATATGTACAACTTCTACAACGAGGGCCGTACTATCACAGGTGACTATGTAGGTGCTGCCATTTCAAGCACATTGTATGTTTATACTAACGAGGGTCCAGATTATGGTGCTCTTATTCAAGCCGTATCTGATGATGATGCTCTATATCCTCTAGGTTCTTATTCTGGAACTCCTGCTGAAGAGGTTTATACAGGTACTCCAGATGCAGATGTTAAGTCTATGAATGTATATTCAAGCTACATGCAGGATCTATTGATAGGCGATAACCTTTATGTGACCTCTGCGTCTAATTCATCTTATCAGGTTGTGTTCCCAGGTTCTACCCCAACTCAAGAGGGTGTGGTACAGGTTATGGGTGCTAAGCCTTACTTCAACCTTATGTATTTTGCTGCACAGCTTACTACCGACAGCGAGGTTTACTACTACAATTATAGCGACAGTAGAGGTTATGACCGAGTTGCGCTTCTAGATGCTGACAACCAAGTAGTAACAGCAGATCAGATTGTAGGTGTATTCCGTCAACCAAGCTTCATTGAGAAACAAGTCAAGATTTTTGTTGTTGTTGAATCAGCTGGCTCTTATTACCTTTACGCATATACTCAAAATGTTCAGAGCGGTAATGTTTCAGACATAATTACTTTCGTGTCTAAAACAGACGTTACTTCATGGGCTGGTGGTATCACAGACAGTTCTATTTGGACAACAAACGTTGTTGAGGTCTCTTACAACGGACTTTATATCGCTAATGGCACTGGCATCTGGCGTACAAGTTACGAGGCGTTGGAAACTCCAACCCTAATCAAGTCTTTCGATAACCCTATCGTAAGCATGGATGTTATTCCTTCTGCAACAAGTGGTGGTAGCGATGATAGCTATGAGGTTTACACAGCAGTATTCACTTATGACGACAGCGCAGACGAGTCAGAGATGTTTGTTCTTGACTTTAAGACAGAGACTCTAGACGAGCTAACAACAATGGAGAATACTATTCCTGGAAAAGTTTTGCAGTACTTGCCTAAATACTAAGCAAGTATTATATAAATTTATGTTAAAAAGATTCCGATACTACATTGTAGTGTCGGAATCTTTTTGTATTTTTGTAGAAATTGTCAAATTTTAAACATGAAGCGAAAAATACTATTTCTACTAGTTGTTCTGATTTTGCAGTTGGCTGCCGCTCAGGTGGTTGTTGCGCAGGATGATTTTGAGCTTAAAACGGGTGACTTGCTTTTTCAGGTCGGCGGTGCTAGCTCTTTCAATGATGCCATTAAGGCGGTGACCTCGGGTGCCGAGAGATTGCCTTTTTCGCATGTTGGCGTAGCCTACATTGAGGGTGGAGAGGCCTATGTTTTGGAGGCTGTACCTTTTGGCGTTATGAAGAACACCTTGGAGAGTTTCTTTGCCCATGCACAGAAGTATGAAGATAAGCCTATGGTTGTTGTCTCGCGATTGAAGCCACGCTATGCAGGTATTATTGACGATGCGATAGAGTCGATACAAGGCATGCTAGGTAGCCGTTATGACTTTGTATTCGCTCCAGATGATGATAAATTCTATTGTAGCGAGATTGTATATGAGTCATATATCCATAAGGGACGCAAGTTGTTTAAGGCCAAGCCTATGACTTTCAAAGACTCGACAGGCGAGCTAAGCCCTCTGTGGGTTAAGCATTTCGAGATGCATAAGCAGCCTATACCTGAGGGTGTTGATGGCACAAACCCGGGGGACATGTCTTCCTCACGCAAGATAGAAGTCGTTCATCGCTACTACTAGAGAATCTTAAATAAAAACTACTAAATACAACATTAAATGCAAAAGAAGATGATTGTTGCTTCGTTGCTAAGTGTCATTATGATGACTAGCATTGCAACAGCAGAGCCTTTCTTTGGGAAAAAATCTAAAGAAAAAGCGCAAGAGACTGAGCTTGAGTCTAAGCAAGAAAGCAAAAAGAAAAACGATAAATACGAGAAGCTATTCAAAGATGAACATACCACAGTTGATGGTATGATAAAGATGCACAAGGTAGGCGCGAAGCTCTACTTTGAGTTTGACCAAAATTTGTTTGGCCGTGAGATGCTTCTAGGTTCGGTTATCACCGAGACATCCAATAACATGGCTGGTGTTACGGGTTCAAAATCTTATGTGCCTATGCATATCATCTTCACCAAACAAGGTGAGAAGGTTCAGATACGTGAGGTCAATAGCGACAACTATATTCTTGATGATATGAGCGAGGGTATGGTCGAGTCGTTGGGCAAGAACAACATGCCTACTGTTTTCAAAAACTATGATATTGCTGCCTACAACGATGATAGCACGGCTGTGGTTTTTGATGTTACTGACTTGTTTGTTAGCGACATAAAAGAGCTGTCTCCATTCTCGTATATCGGAATGTATGGTGGTTCGGGTTCGCCGTCTCTTAGCGAGTCGTTCAAGAAAGACCTTTCTTTCCTTAATGGCATGAAGGGCTTTGAGGATAATGTGACCATAACTTCTACTTTGAGCTACACCCACTCTTTGACTAATGCTGCTACTCGCACTCCGATATTCAAAGACGAGCCTTTCACGGCTACCATGACTCGCACCTTGGTGCTGCTCGACGATGAGCCTTACCAGCCACGTATAACAGATAGCCGTATGTCTATCTTCCCCACAGGCAAATATCTATATGATGAGAATCAGCAGCGCACACGCGTACTGTTCTTTGCTAACCGCTGGAAGGTGGAGCCTGTGGATATGGAGGCTTGGCAGAATGGCGAGCTTGTAGATGTCAAAGACCCTATTGTTTTCTATATCGATAATGGATTCCCAGAGAGCTGGAAGCCATCTATCATGGAGGCAGTATTGCAGTGGAACGAGGTGTTCGAGAAGATAGGATTCAAGAATGTTGTCGAGGCTATCCCTTTCCCTACTGACGACCCAGATTTCGACCCAGATAATATCAAATATTCGTGTGTTCGCTATGCTCCGATTCCTATCGAGAATGCCATGGGACCATCATGGGTAGACCCACGCAGCGGCGAGATTATCAATGCTTCGGTATATGTTTTCCACGATGTTATCAAGATGTTGAATGAGATGCTTTTTGTTCAGACGGCTCAGGTAGACCCACGTGTGCGTAATGTGAATGTTGAGCCTGAGGTGCTTTTTGATGGCTTGCGTTATGTTATAGCTCATGAGATTGGTCACTGCTTGGGTCTTATGCACAACATGAGTAGCTCTACGGTTATTCCTGTTGACTCGTTGCGTTCGCCTTCGTTCACACAAGAGTTTGGTACTACTACATCAATCATGGACTATGCACGTTTCAACTATGTTGCTCAGCCGGGTGACTTGGAGCGCGGTGTGGCCCTTACACCTCCACGCTTTGGTGTCTATGACTACTATGCTATGGATTGGTTGTATCGTCCAACCCCAGAGGCTAAAGATATATTCGAGTCTTATGAAATCACCTCTAAGTGGATTAGAGAGGCTTCGGTAGACCCTATCTTCCGCTATGGCAAGCAACAAATGGGCAGTGTTATTGACCCTCGCTCTCAGACAGAGGACTTGGGCGATGATGCTATCAAGGCCTCAGAATATGGTATTAAGAACTTGAAATATATCTTGTCTAATATGAATTCATGGGTTGCCGAGCAGGACAAAGACTACTCGTTCCGCAACTCTATGTACACGGCTATTATAAATCAGTATATGGCTTATATAGGTCATGTGTATAGTAATATTGGAGGTATCTATCTTAGCGAGACTCACGAGGGAGACCCTGCCGAGCCTTACGGTTTTGTGCCACGCGAGAAACAAAAACGAGCTGTTGAGTTTATGCTTTCTCAGCTTGATGATATGTCGTGGTTGGATAATAAGGAGCTGTTGAAGAGTTCGGCAATGTTGGGCTCACCTAAGAGCGCGGTTATGAATGCTATCCTTGGTGCGGCGGTTTCGGCAGCTGCTAAGTCTACCTTGAACTTGAGTTCACAGTTCTCTGAAGACCCTTATACTGCCGAGGAATGTTATAAGGATGTTTCAGACTTTGTGTGGAAGCCAACCAAGGCCAATGCCAGTTTGACTGAGGAGCAGATGGCCATACAGCGCGCCTTTATGGTTTATATAGCTAAAGGTTCGGGTCTTACAAACTACCCAGGTGCAGGCAAAGATTCTAAATCTTTTGTGGATGATAAAGGTGGTGATTTGGATTGGCACTTTGATCATTCAGTTACCTGCTCTTGCTCTCACACGGGAGGTGAGTTTGAGCAGTTTGCAGCCAAGGGTTCGCACAACCATACTGAGGAGGTTTCGGGCTTTGGTGCTCCAAGCTTTAGATACTACACTCCTAAGAACTTTGCCACAGAGTACTACACAGATATGTTGAACATACAGCGTATGTTGAAGTCAAAGGTCAACTCTGCTAGTGGTGAGACTGCTATGCACTACCGCTACCTACTTCACAACATTGAAAAAGCACTTGAGAAATAATCTTATTAAACTATGAAAATGAAAAATTTAGCGAGATTATCTCTAGTCCTAACTCTGATGCTGTTTACTGCATCTGGAGTTTGTGCTCAGAACAGGGTTCTTAGCATGTTCAAACAGCGTAGTAAAAAGACTGCTAGCGCGGTAGAAACTGAGCCAAAGGAGAAACTAACTGACTATCAGAAACTCTTTAAGGATAAGCAGGTCAAGAGTGTGGATGGTCTTTTCAAACTACATCTTATTGAGGATAAACTATATACTGAGGTGCCCATAGAGCATCTTGGACGCGAGTTTGTTATCAACACATATATCGAGGAGTCGTCTAATGCAGACTATGGACTTAGTGGCCAGCAGCCCTCGTCTGTTCAGCCTTACCACTTCACCTTGGTTAAGGTCGACTCGACAATACAGATGCGCGATGTGCAGCCACGTGTAATATGCGAGGATAGCACTATTGCAGGTTCTGTTGCACAGAGCAGCGTCAATACTCTAGCTGCCATATATAAGATTATGGCTTATAATGAGGATAGCACAAGTGTTGTTATCGAGAATACGGCACTATTCACCAAGGACAAGTCGACTATGCAGCCTTTCGAGCCACTAGGTATAGGGGACTTCTATTCGTCATACTCTAAGCCTAAGGCCGACCTTACGCTGCTAGCCGATGTTCGTGCGGGTGAAGACTATGTGTCTGTGGTTACAGATATGACTTATAGTGTCTCGACTGTGTACTTCATATTCACTATTATTGTGGACAAGCCATTTACGGCTCGTGCCATCAGAACTATCTCTATGTTGCCCGAGGAACTGGCTCCATATCGTGTTGCCGACTCGCGTATAGGTATCAACCCTGTGGCCTACCGTCGCTACAATACGACTCTGGGTTCTAAGGTGGATTACTTTGCCTCGCGCATAGATATGGGCAAGTATGACCAAGATAATAAACTGGTATTCTATGTAGATACATTGTTCAATAAGTCTTGGGCTAGCTCGATAGCCAGCGGTGTTGATATGTGGAACGATGCTTTTGAGCAGATAGGCTATGGTCGTGTGCTTACAACCAAGCCTTACCCAAAAGACAGCACCTTTGATAGCAACAGCCCTAACGGTTTCTATATTAAGTATGCCGCTTCGCCTTATGGCAAGGCCATGACTTCTACCAATAAAGACCCTCGCAGCGGTGAGATTCTAGGTGCGGTGGTTCATGTGCCTTTCAATATGACAGACCAGCTTAATACGCGTCGCTTCCTTGACTTGTCTCCCGTAGACCCTTCTTCTCGTAGCTTTGTCTCTTTAGATGAGGATATGCAGGTTATGATGAAGGCCTATGTTGCACGCGCTGTGGCTTCGAGCTTGGGTCTTGCACCTAACTATGCTGCTGCTTCGGCTTATCCTACCGATTCGTTGCGCTCGGCGAGCTTTACCCAAAAATATGGCCTTTGCTCGTCTATCACCAGCAACAACAACTTTAATTACATCGCCCAAAAAGAAGATGTGGAACAGGGTGTGCTACTAGTAAATGATAGACTTGGCTGCTATGACTACCTAGCTATAAAATGGCTGTATGGTAAATATGAGGGCAAGAGCCAGCAGGAACAAGAACAGTTGCTGTCTGAGCTTTTGACTAGCTATGCCGATGATCCGAAATACTTCTATGGCAACTTCTGGTATGACTTCTACTTTGGTGATGTGCGACTTGCGCATACCAATCTTGGTGACGACCCTTTCCTAAGGGCTGAGTATAGACTTAAGAACCTTCGTATCTTGTCTGAGAACGCCACCGAGTGGATTGCGGGCAAGGACCCAGACCGCACATATCGCGATGTTGTTATTGCAGGACTAGAGCGCTCTGTGGATGAGATGGTTTCTTATATCGGTGCTTATATCGGTGGTAGCATGTATCATGAGATTGTAGAGGGAGACCCTCAGCCTATGCTTGCGGTGGTGGATATTGAGACTCAGCGTCGCGCTTTGTTTGCCGTTATGGATATGGCTAGTGAGTTGAGCTGGTTGGACGAGAGTCCGCTAGTGGAGGGCATGCCAGTGTCTATAAGTTCGACAGTCAAGGCCAGAATCATAGGTCTTATCTTTAATAAGCTTGGAACTCTGCAACGCTATCAGATGAATCTTGATGGTGCATACACTCAGCAGATGATGAGCCGCGATATGATAGATTATGTCTATGCTGATGTTAAGGCTGGCCGCAAGATAGATGAATATAGCATGAGCATGCAGAAAGGTTTTGTTGGTGCTGCAATCACTAAGGCTAATGTAGTAAGTGGAGGCTCAGGCTCTTCAGATAAATTTGTTGAGAACAGGATTTCCAGCTCACCTATGGCCATGGCCGAGCAGGTGGCTCTAAGTCCAGAGCTTCTTTCTAGCATGGGTGATGTTGCTGCTTATGGTGATTATCGCAGGCGTTATACTGCCTCAGAGTTCAACGAGCATATATTCTTTAATATGTTGTTCGAACTTCGCGATATTTACAACAAGGCTATCAGTACAGCCCCTGATACCAAAACGCGCGATTTCTACAAATATATGTACTACAACATAAATAAGCGATTAGAGAATTAGTAGATCTACTTGCGATTAGATAATAAGCCCCCGAAAGCTCCTGCACGTGTTTTCGGGGGCTTATTGTGTGTAAAAAGGCATGTATAATTGAAAAAGGTGAATATTTTTTTAAGTGTCAAAGCAAATATATTGTAACTGAAATAGTGGTATTTAGTGAAATAGTGTAAGTGAAATGGGGGGGGGTAGATAATTTATAATAAGAAAGTTTTTTGGAGGTGATTTTTAAAGGTTGCAAAAATTTGTATAAAAGGACTTTTTATACCTACATTTGCAGGTAGAATGATGTATGAAATAATCAGTTTTTGGGTTATATCAGCCACATTCTTATTGCAAAACGAAGATTTCGACGTCAATTTTTTTAATTAGCTTAATATAGATGAGAAAACTATTACCTCTTATTTTTGTACTTTTTGCTTTTTTGCCATTAAGTAGTATAGCACAACAGTTGTCTATATCTGGTGTTGTGATGAGCAAAGAGGATAACACTCCTATTGCTCATGCGGACATATATATAGAAGGCTCTCAGATGTTCACTTCCTCTGACAACGAGGGTAAGTTTACTTTGAAGCTACCCAAAGGCAAGCACACTATCTCCTCTAGGATGTTGGGTTATGTAACCACGACCATGGATATTGATATCAAAGGCTCTGTTACGGGCTTTGTTATCGAGCTTACAAAATCGAGCCTTGAGATTGACGGTGTTGTTGTTACTGCAAAGGCTTTGGCTCAGAGCAAGGAGGGTACAAGTACATATACCATAGGAACTGATGCTATCAAGCAAGTGCAGGCTATTAGCTTGTCAGACATCATGGCTTTGCTCCCTGGAGGTCAGTTTTCGGCTGTGGACCTTGATGGTAGCTTGCAGACCAATCTACGTAGCGCGTCAAGCTCTAGTGTTAACTCGTTTGGTACGGCTGTCATAGTTGACGGTGCTCCTATGAGTAATGATGGTAATATGCAGGTTGTTAATGGCTCGTCTTCTCTTACTGCTGGTAGCAATGTTGCTGGTAAGGGTATTGACTTGCGCGAGATACAGGCATCTAATATAGAATCGGTAGAGGTTGTAACTGGTGTTGCCAGTGCTCGCTACGGTAATATTACTTCGGGAGCTGTGCTTGTTACACGCAAGGCTGGATATATGCCACTCTCTGTGGGTTTCAATAGTACACCAACAACCTATCAAGGAAATATATCTCAGGGTTTTCAGCTTAATAATGGTAGCTACCTCAATCTAGATGGCGACTATACTTTCTCTAATGGTAGCGAGACCGAAATCAAAAACTACTATCAGAGGGTCGGAATCAGCGGACGTTGGACCTCGACTTTCTCCGAAGAGTTGAACTGGAACAACACCTTGTCTTTTAGTTATAGCCATAATGGTGACGGCCAGCGCGAGGAGCCAGAGGAGACTTTGACCTCTAAGACAGATATTCAGAACCACTATATTAATGTGGGCCTAAACGGTAGCTTGGACTTCCTTGGTAAGTTGAACTATACCTTCAATGGAAGCATGGCTGACCAATACACATCTGTCGAGACAGGTGTCACAGATGGCAATGTGCCTATGATAGAACCTACCGAGACAGGTACTTACTTCACTACGGAATTTACAAATCTGATATACACTCGAAAGACAGAGATGATAGGCAAGCCAGTTAACCTATATGCTCGTTTGGAGGCTGTTCAGCATGCTAGCTGGTTGAATAACCAGTTCGATTTTATGACTGGTATGGAATACACCTATGACAAGAACTATGGCGAGGGCCGTGTTGTTGGTTCGGATGGTGTTAGCTCGGCGGGTACTCCGGGAGGACGTTCGATGTTGTACAATAACATCCCAGCCTCTAAGAATTTCTCTGCTTATCACCAGACTAACATGTCGCGCAGCTTCGATGACTTTATGTATAACCTACACTTTGGTGTGCGCTATGATAATATGCTTGAGCGTTACAACTTGTTTTCACCTCGTTTGTCGGGTTCTATCGGATTCTTAGACCAGTTCAGAGTTAATGCCGCTTGGGGTCTTTCATACAAAGCTCCTTCTATGGCGACTCTTTATCCAGGTCCTACCTACTTCGATATTGTGAACTATATGGACTATGCTACGGATCCTGCCGAGCGTATCGCTGTGGTTACTACCTATGTTATAGATGGCGACAACACGCATCTTGAGCCAAGCAAGGGTGACACAAAAGAGATAACCTTGGAATGGGATAAGAACGATTATAGCTTGAGGTTGACAGGTTTCTTGAAAACTATTGATGGAGGTATCTCTTCATACACAAACCTAGCAATACTAGAGAATCAAGGTTATATTGTTGTTGACGATCCAGTGGGTGAGACTCCTGTTCTTGCGGCAGATCCAGATGATGTGACTTACCTTGCACGTACCTACACTACGTATGAGAACATATCACGCTCTGAGAGCAAAGGTCTTGAGCTTACCTTCACGCCTCCTCATATCGAAAGCACACACACAGGTTTCAACCTTAGTGGTCAGCTTATCAAAACTACCTCTTGGGATACAGAACCAGAGGTCAAGGCTTCTAACGGCTCGACAATGGGTATTCGCTATGGTGTCTATGACAGCTATGCATACGAGATTACTAAGGCTACGGCTAATGCAACGATCATACAGCAGATTCCAGCTTTGAGACTTATGGTTACCCTTACCACAGAGTTTAATCTTTATTATCGCAGTCAAACTATCAGACCTGATATATATGCAATAGGTTACTATAACCAGTCGGGTGAATATTTCGCCATAGACGAGAGCGACAAGGCGAGTGATGATTATGCCGACCTTCAGCTCAGCAGCACAGATATAGACCCTACGATAGTACCATTTTACACTAACTTCCACCTAAATATTCGTAAGGAAACCAAGAAGGGACACTCGTTCTCTTTCTATGCAACAAACTGTTTTTGGTATAACCCATATTATACAGATAAATACACAGAGTCGACATCTCGTTTGAACAGTGAAATTTCATTTGGCTTTGGCTTTACATTGAAACTCTAATAAATAAAAAGTATGAGAAGAACAATTAAATTAATGATGACAGCGGCATGTGGTGTGCTGTTGGTTTTGACAGGTTGTCAAAAAAGTGAAACTGCGGAACTGGGCATAATAGCCGTTACGCTTGAAGCATCTAGTACATATACAGGTGTTGCTGTTGATGGTGTTACTGTAACTTTGACAAACACATCTGACCAGACTACTAAGACTGCTGTTACAGATGCTACTGGTGTTGCACTTTTCGAGGATCTTGCATCTTCAACTTACAACGCAACTGCTTCTGTTGCGCTAACAACAGCTGAGGCTTTGTTGTACACAGGTCTTGAGAGCGATATCACTTTGAGTGGTTCTGTTAACAGTATTTCTGTTTCAAATGGCTCTTACAAATCAGAGACTATAACTCTTGACGGTAGCGCAGGTGGTAGCCTTGTTATCAAAGAGGTTTATTGTACTGGTGCTGCTAACGATAGCTACTCTATCATGTTTAGAGACATCTTTATTGAGGTGTACAATAACTCTGATGAGGTACAGTATGTTGATGGTCTATATATCCTAGATTTGGGTAATAGCTCTTATGGTTCAAGCCCAACTTCTGATGTAGTATTTGGCTATCCTGTTGATGAATATGTTTATGCAAATAAAGCTATTCAGTTCCCAGGTAATGGTACTGACTATCCAGTTCAACCAGGTCAGAGTGTTGTTGTAGCGTTTAATGCTGTTAACTATGTTCAAGAGGCAGCAAATGCAGGTCTTACAACTGCTGTTACTGTGGATAACTCTACTGCCGATTTCGATACTTACTTTGTTGACTGGTGGCTTGATAATGGTGGTACAGGTTCTACTTACTTTGATGTGGAGAACTCAGACGTGCCTACTATGCTATGTAGCTATCATAACAACTCTGGTGGCTTCTTCAACCTTTCAAACTGCCCAGCTATCGCGCTTGCAGATATAGATGATTTCCCAACAGATACTTACCTAGATCCATCATCATCATCTACTACTGTATATTATTTGAAAATTCCTGCAAATACTATCATTGATGGTATAGAGATTTTGGCAAACAGCTCTGCTGCTGCTTACAAACGCTTTAACACTACAATCGATGCAGGTTTCTACTGTATAGACTACTATGAAGGTAATGACGCTACTGTAACTGGAGCTTACTACTCAGGAAATAGCTATCGTCGTAAAGTGTCTAAAGTAATGGCAGACGGTCGTAACGTTCTTTGCGACACAAACAACTCTACTAACGACTTGGAGATTGTTGCTTCTCCAACTCCACGTTGCTACAACAACTAGTTCTGAGGAACTAACACTATAACAGATATGGTCGGAGCAGTGCCGAAAGGAGGGCTGCTCGACCATGTCTTTTTAGATAAAAATATAGAAAATATAAGACTGACGGAATGAAAAAAATAATTACCCTATCTTTATCACTAGCTGCTATTATGCTCTCAACAATGACCATGGCCGAAGAATCGTGGACACAGAAGTATGATGGCCTTATTGATGGCTCTATTAATCGTCAGATTTATCAATCGATTTACTCTAACCAAGCCTCTATGTTGAGCAGCTGGGAGGGTAAAGATTACTCATTTATAAACGCAGGTTACACCTTCAATGAGGGTGAATACTATCAGCCTCAGCTTTTTTCAAGCGTAAAAGGCCTGAGCATAACAACAGAGTCTATATATACCATGCCCGAAAAAGGTTGGAGCTTCTATGGACAGGTCGCCTATCACAACTCTGAGCGTGTGGCAGGAGAGTGGAACCTAGAATGTGAGCTTCCGACAAACGGCTCGCCATTTTACTATATGGTAGAGAAATCTGGATGGTGGAAAACTCAGACTTATGACTTTGATGTGGCTGCAGCAAAGCAGCTAAACGACAAAATTTCGTTAGGTATTGGACTTTTGTATAGCGGTGATATGTACTATCGTATGGCCGACACTCGCAATAAGAATACCAACTTGGAGATTGAGATTACTCCTTCAATTAGCTATAAGGTCTCAGATAAGCACACCCTAGGTGCAGGCGTTCTCTTTGACCGTAAAAAAAATGAACAATACATCTACAACAAGTACTCTCATGGTACCGACGGTGGATACTACATAACATATATCAATCAGGGTTTAGGTTCGTGGTACAAAGATTCGGATAACAGCCAAAGAAACCAGATAGAGCTTATATACGGCGGAACATTGTCTTGGAACTATCGTAGCGACAAAGACTTTGTAGATGTCATCTACACTGCACAATATGGTAGAGAAGACTGGAGATATAACTACTATTCTCAAAACTCAACTGACGGCTCATCAATAGTATATTATACTCATATGGATCATCAGCTTTCTGCTCGTTACCAACACAGCAGCAGCTATGGCCGCTGGGTAGGCATCTTGGATGCTGAGATGATTACTGGTTTGGGCTATATATATAGTGATGCTAGTGCGAGCTATATACAGAACTATTCGACAACACTTATAAACGCAGATCTATCAGCACAGCTATTGCTTAACAACAAATATGTTAGACGTGTAGAACTAGGTGCTAGCCTTAGTAGTGCTGACCAACTAGATAATACCTATGCTCATAGTGTGGCATATTCTAATGTGTTGGCTAATGTTGATGTTGACTTTGGCGTGTATAACAGAGGCGATATAGAGTTTGTCTTTGGTGTGCAGGGTCTATACAACATGAACTTGTTTGCCGACCACAACGCCATGGCCGCAACTGATAATATGTACACAACAAATATCCTTGTGCCTACACTCGCCTATCTTACTAGTAGCTACTGTGGTGCAGGAGCAAAAATCGGCGTGGCATTCGGCGTAGGCTCTTTCGGCAGGGCACGCATAGACCTTAGCGGACAGATGGTAAAACCTATGGCATATAATCTTTATGAGTCTAGTGCTACCTTCTCGCTGGATGATACATACCTAAATACCGATGTGGTTATGTCGCTTTATTTCTAAGGAGGCGTAGAATCATCATTTCAATAAAAAATCCTAATGAAGAAAACACTAATTTTTACTATCGCCTGCCTGTTTGCTTTAACACACGCTATTGGTGGCAACACACAAGACTCTCAAGCGCAGAGCGTTTATAGCACAGATCTGCCAGCTTATGTTATTTATGATGCTCAGGGCGAGAAAGTGTCGTTTGCACAGATGATAGACGAGCTGTTGTCGGCTGATGTTTGCCTATTCGGTGAGCTACATAATGACCCAATCTCACACTGGCTAGAGCTGTCGGTAGCCAAACACCTATACCAGAACAAAGGCCAAGACCTTGTGCTTGGAGCCGAAATGTTTGAGGCCGACAACCAGCTTCTAATAGACGAGATGGTGCTTGGCTTTATAGATATGGACACCTATGTGTCGGCTAGTGTCTTGTGGCCAAACTTCACCACAGACTATAAACCTTTGGTGGTGTTTGCTCAGAGTGCAGGCCTTAAGTTTGTGTGTACAAATATCCCACGTCGATATGCAAATATCGTATACAAAAAGGGAATCGAGTATATTGACTCGTTGAGCAGTCAGGCACAAAGCTACTTGCCTAACCTGCCTATACATTTTAATCTTGAAGAGAAAGCTTATAAGGATATGGCTGCTTCATTCCCATCAGACGAGCAGTTTGAGGCTATGAAAGGTAAGATGATGTCTGGTGCCCCTCAGGCAATGATGGCTAGCAAACCTTCAAACTTGGTCAAGGCGCAAGCTATCAAGGATGCAACGATGGCTCATTTTATCGTAGAGAACTGGGAGAAGGGCAAGTTGTTCTATCACTTCCATGGTGAGTTTCATTCAGCCAACCATTCTGGTATCTGCTACTATCTGAAATATTACAATCCAGAGATTACATACAAAACTATCTCTGTGAATAAGAGCGAGGACCCCCTAGAGTTTGATGCAGCACAGAGCCGCGCAGATTTTAATATCGTAGTGCAGGGCGACATGACTCAGACCTACGAGTCAAACTAGCAGACTTATATCTGTAACTTATTATTTATATGGTTTTTATAGATGCCTCCTTTCTCTGGGGGCATCTATTTTATTTTGCTGGATAGGGGATACTTGAGATTCTCTACGCGGTCAATATAGGCACGAACCCTACCAACGCGTATGGGTGACTCGAAGTAAAGCGGAATTTTGTTCTTGTCGTCGCTAACCCACATAAAGAACTCGTCTCCATCGTCAAAGGATTCGCCAGATGTTGTTGCCAGCTCGCACGAGAACTTCAAAGTATTGAAGGTGCCTAGTCGAGGTACTTTCTTAACCTCGCGTCCAAGGTAGCTGTACTTTACTTTGCGAATGGTGTCTTCGAGTACAAGCTCTAGGGTTGAGCCTTCGTGCAGCTTGTCCATATCGGTAGAGCGCAAGTTGTAGAATATGCCCAGCGCGTCAAAGCTTTCTGGTGTTAGGGGCATGTTTCTAACTACCGTGTCGGGCTTGCTGTGCTTGCGCGCATAGGTGGTTACATTCTTTTTGTTCCAGTCGTAGATGTAGCGGCTAGAGAAGCGGTATTTGTTCTCGCTTATCTCGGCGGTTGATTCTAGAGGTAGTAGAGTCGAGCCGTCGAGAATGCTTGTGTATCTGTCGTCAAGATCGAAAAACCAGCTGAACGAGCCAGATACTGTTGCTCGGGCACTAACAAGGTAGCTTGGTTTTCCATGATATTCTTGGGCTTTGACATCGAAAGTTGCCGTGGCCACCTCCTTATTTATAAAACTCCATTTATATGCCACATTGTAGACTAGTTTTTCGCCATCTTTAAAGGCCTGTTCGCTGTATTTATACTGCCCAAAAGCAGTGCTGAGGCTTGTTATAAGCAGAATAAGGGACAATGCAAGTCTATTCATAACGATTCTTTTAGATTGATAAATATACTCTTTTAATAACGTGTTTTAATATACTCTTTTGACACAAAGGTATAAAATTATCGCGGTGGGTTCTATTTTTCTAAAAAAATAAACTATATTTGTTTTCGTTTTAGTATAAAACAAACGTTAACATAGAAAATAAACGTAACTCCATATATAACGCAAAATGAAAAAAAATATTCTAATACTACTTTGTGCTGCCATAGCTTTCTCGTGTTCGTCGGACAAAAAAGCCCGTATTAACGGTGTCTACATGGGTGTTGAGGGCAAGAGCGTTTACCTTGAAATGCTAACAACTACGGGTCGCGAAGTTGTGGATTCTACCGTTACAAGCAAAAAAGGTAACTTCAAGTTTAAAGTGAACATACCAACATCTACACCAACTTTCTTTAATGTTAAGTGCGAGAATGGAGTTATTCCTCTTATCGTATCGCCTAAAGAAACCGTAGAGCTTAATTCCATAGGTAATTTTGCTAGGGGTTACTCTGTGTCGGGTTCTAATTCATCATCTTTGATGAAGGACTTTAACGACATGCTAGAGACTTGCATAACTGGGCTTGATTCTCTGTCTAATATATATGCAGATTTGGGCGAGGATGAGCAACGACAAAACGAAATTATTCGCGAGTACTCGTCACGCTACTATCAATTCAAGAGAGATCATATCCGATTCATAGTTACCAATGCAAGTAATATGGCTTCGGTGTATGCTCTATATCAGCGTTTGCCAAGCGATCAGGTCTTGTTTAATGGCGAGGGTGATTTGCTATACTACCAAATGGTGGCAGACTCTATCGGGGCTTACTATCCTGATTCTCCACACTTGATTGCCCTGCTCGATGAAATCGCTCAAAGCGAGTCTATTATGGATGTTGCAAGACGTTTTAACGAGTCGGCTAAGGAGGGTCTTAACTATCCAGATCTTCGTATCAAGGACATCTATGGTGACGAGAGAGTGTTATCTTTGGAGGCCAAGGGTAAAGTTATGCTAATTGATTTTTGGACCATGAGCGATAATCATGCTGCTGTTCTAAATGCTGAACTTAAAGAGCTGTATGCTGAGCAATCAAAGAACGGTTTCGAGATTTACCAAATTTCTCTTGATACAAATAAATCTGCTTGGGTACTTTCAGTGCAGAATCAAAAATTGCCTTGGATAAACGTTAACGACTTCTTGGGTCAGCGTTCTAGCAGCGTATCGCTATACAATATCACTTCTGTGCCGTCTAACTTCTTGATAGACAAGGATGGCAATATTGTTGCTAAGAATATCTATGGCGATGAACTTGAAGCTAAAGTTCGTAGCCTGCTAAAATAAATTTCATGTACTACTTTGTCTCAGATATACATCTAGGCCTAGATGCAGCGACCACTAGCGCAGAGCGCGAACGTCGATTTATCTCGTGGCTCGATGTTGTCAGCTCTGATGCAAAGGCTATCTTTCTCGCTGGAGACATATTTGATTTCTGGTTCGAGTTTAAGCGCGTTGTGCCTAAGGGCTTCACAAGGCTGCTCGCTCGCATAGCTAGTCTTACAGAAAGCGGCACGCAGGTACATCTTATATGTGGCAATCACGACTACTGGTGTGGGGACTACCTTACAAAAGAATGTGGCATTATTATACACAAGAAGGCTGTCGAGGTTGAACTCTATGGCAAGAGACTGTATATCGACCACGGCCATCAGGTGCCACGTGGTAGCCTGATTGTTTCTGCCATGAATTTTGTTTTTAGCTCAGGGTTAGTTAAGGCGGTTGCCTCGGCCGTACTGCATCCTAACTTTATATTAGGTCTGGGTCAAGGTTGGTCGTCGAGCAGTCGCAAGGCCAAGCCTCTTACCAGTACCTTTGCTCAGGAGAAGGAGCCTATTACTGTTTTCGCGCGCAAGAAGTTGGAAACAGAGCATATAGATTATTTTGTCTTTGGGCATCTTCATTGCTTGGCAGATTATGCCTTGAACGATACCTCTCGACTCATAATCCTTGGCGAGTGGATTGAACATTCTAGTTATGCAAGGCTTTCGGAGGATGGTGTTATGAGTCTTTTGGACTTTGAAAAATAAAAAACGAACTTATGAAGCAATATCTCGAACTACTACAACATATAAAACAGAACGGAGCACAGAAGGGTGACCGCACAGGAACAGGTACTTTAAGCACCTTTGGTTACCAGATGCGTTTTGATTTGAATGAGGGCTTCCCGCTGTTGACAACCAAGAAAGTGCACTTGCGCTCTATTATTCATGAGCTGTTGTGGTTCTTGGCTGGGGACACTAATATCGGCTATCTGAACGATAACGGAGTTACTATCTGGGACGAGTGGGCCGATGAGAATGGTGAGTTGGGACATGTCTATGGCTATCAGTGGCGTAGCTGGCCTACGGCCGATGGTCGCAATGTGGATCAGATTGCAGCCGTTGTAGAGTCGTTGAAGAATAACCCCGACTCGCGTAGACATATTGTTAGCGCGTGGAATGTTGCCGAGATAGATGATATGGCTTTGCCTCCATGTCATGCGCTCTTCCAGTTCTATGTTGTTGATGATCGTCTTTCATGCCAGCTCTATCAGCGTAGTGCCGATGTATTCCTCGGAGTACCTTTCAATATAGCTTCGTATGCGCTTCTTACCATGATGATGGCGCAGGTTACGGGCCTAAAGTTGGGTGACTTTGTTCATACTCTGGGCGATGCCCATATCTATAATAACCATCTTGAACAGGTTGACTTGCAGCTTTCGCGTACTACGCGCGCGCTGCCAAAGATGAAACTCAATGCAGATGTCAAGTCTATCTTTGACTTTAAGTATGAAGACTTCTCTTTGGAGGACTATGACCCACATCCTGTTATTAAAGCTCCTATTGCAGTATGATTTCGATAATTGTAGCCATGGCTCACGATAGAGTTATTGGCGGAGGAAACCAGCTGCTGTGGCATATAAGCGAGGACTTGAAACGATTCAAGGCTATTACTATGGGATGCCCTATTATTATGGGACGCAAGACCTATGAGTCTATCGGTCGTCCGCTGCCGGGCAGAGATAATATCGTGGTCAGCACACAAGAGAATCTTAAAATCGACGGCTGCATAGTTGTCGGCTCCCTTGAGCAGGCTTTGCAGATGTACGAACCTAGCCGTGAGGTGTTTGTTATAGGTGGAGGCGAGATATACGCTCAAACAATAGACCTCGCCCACAAACTATATATTACAGAGGTTGATGCAACTTATGCTGGAGACACCTTTTTCCCTGAGATAGATTCTGCCAAATGGGAGCAGACCTCACGAGAGAGTTTTAGTCGTGGCGATAAGTTCGACAAGCCTTTTTCTTTTGTAGATTATGTGCGTAGATAGTATTCTACTTCTCTGGTTTTAGTGCCGAGATGTATCTCTTGCCCACTACTTGCCAGTCTACCATCTTCCAAAATGCTGTTATAAAATCAGGACGTCTATTGCGATAGTCTATGTAGTAGGCGTGCTCCCACACATCAAGCACAAGTATGGGGGTCAGCCCGTCGCGCATAGGATTAATGGCATTGGATAGTGCGGTGATAGATAGATGCCCGTGGGTGTCGGTCACCAGCCATGTCCAGCCCGAGCCAAAGAGCGACGAGGCCGCGGTGTCAAACTCCTTGCGAAACTCATCATAGGTGCCCCACTTCTTTTCCATGGCCACCATAAGCGAACCTTGGGGTAGGCTCTGAGGATTGGGTGATAGCGAGCTGAAAAATAGGGTGTGGTTCCATGCCTGCGAGGCGTTGTTGAATAGCGTGCCCTCGGCCTCTAACACTATCTGTTCTAGAGGCAGGTTCTCGAAGGGCGTACCCTCAATCAATCTGTTTACATTGGCTATGTAGCCTGCGTGATGCTTGCCATAGTGGTATTGAAGTGTCTCTGTGCTCATGTTTGGCTCTAGCGCGTCTTGGCTATATGGAAGCTTTGGTAACTCGTGTTTCATAATGTGGTTTATTGATTAGTGAATATTAACTTTATGGTGGATGCAAGAATAGTACCACCGTAATCTGTTCGGGGTATGGTTTTTGTGTTGCTCATATTCAGTATTTAATTTAAAACTATTTTCATGTTATGAGCAAAACAGACAAACAATCAATTAGAGGTACGCAGACCGAGAAGAACCTTATGAAGGCCTTTGCTGGTGAGTCGCAGGCACGCAATAGATACACGTTCTTTGCACAGGTGGCACATCAGGAGGGCTATGAAAAGGTGGCCACAGTGTTTGAAACGGTAGCACGCAACGAAAAGGCGCACGCGCTGGTGTTTTTTGGTTTTTTGGAGGGAGGCATGGTTGAGATGACAGGCTCCTATCCTGCTGGGGTAGTGGGTACTACTGCTGAGAATCTCGCTGCCGCCGCTGCTGGTGAGTATGACGAGTGGAGCGATTTGTATCCTGAATATGCTCAGGTGGCCAAGGATGAAGGTTTTGTGTCTGTTGCTCTTGCTTTTGAGTATATTGTAGGCATAGAACGTGAGCATGAAAGTAAGTTTCTTGCGCTCAAGAAGGCCATAGACGAGCACAAGATGTTTAAGAGTGACGAGCCTACGCGCTGGATATGTAGTGAGTGTGGTTATGAGCATAACTCGAAGCAGGCAGCGGGTAAGTGTCCTGTGTGTGGCAAGGGCCAAGGCTTCTTCGAGCGCAAAGGATGTGGATGTGATATGGGCGATTGTGAATGCTCGGAACCCAAAAAAGATTAGTTTTTTTGTTTCGAATTAGGGATATTTCAACAAATAGCAAAAAATGTGATTAAAGATTAAAAATATAGTGCTTTTTTAGAATAACGTTAGGCAAAAAATTATACTTTTGTCCTTTGCTATCTATGCCATTTTGGTGAGATGACAAGGGACTTTTTATTTTGCTATTTATCTTGAGAGTTGTAAATTTGCTCATACTTGATTTATTGGATTTTTTAGAAAATGACACTTAACGATTTTAATGTGATTGTGGCCAGCGAGGACCACGTTTATTTTGCAGAGCAAATCTGCGACGAAATGGCCGAATCGGCAAAAGCTCGCGGAACGGGTATTGCCAAACGAACCCCAGAATATGTATCAAATAAGATACGAGAGGGTAAAGCCGTAATCGCATTTCATAAAGACGGCCGCTGGGCTGGCTTTAGCTACATCGAAACATGGGGACATGGGGATTATGTGGCAAACTCTGGACTTATAATAAACCCAGAATTTCGCAAGATGGGCCTTGCACGTGCAATCAAGATTTCGACCTTCTACCTATCTCTAAAGATGTTTAAGGGAGCCAAACTTTTTGGTTTAACAACGGGCCTTGCTGTGATGAAAATAAATAATGACATTGGCTATCGCCCAGTGACTTTCTCAGAGCTTACCGACGATGACCAATTCTGGCACGGTTGCGAGAGCTGTGTCAACTATGATATTCTAGTTAGCAAGGGCAGAAAGAACTGCCTATGTACAGCTATGATTTTTGACCCTGAGGTCGATACATGTAAGGTTGCAAAACCAGACGATCCAAATTTGTAATAACTAATAAACTAAATATACTAAAGATGAAAAAGGTTGTTTTAGCATTCAGTGGAGGTCTAGATACCTCATATTGCGCTATCTATTTAAGCAAAGAAATGAACCTAGAGGTTCACTCAGTAATTGTTAATACGGGAGGTTTTAATGCCCAAGAGCTTGCAGAGATAGAGCGACGAGCTTACTCTCTAGGTGTAGCATCACATTGTTGCGTTGATGTAACAGAGAGCTATTATCAAACCTGCATCAAGTATATGGTTTTTGGAAACGTACTTAAGAACGCAACCTACCCACTAAGTGTTAGTGCCGAGCGTGTGTGCCAAGCAACAGCTATCGCAAACCACGCAAAACAAATCGGTGCTGACTATGTTTGCCACGGCAGCACAGGAGCAGGTAACGATCAGGTTCGTTTCGATATGATATTTAACACCTTGGTTCCAGAGGTAGAAATCGTTGCGCTAGTTCGCGAGAAACGCCTTAGCCGCGAGGAGGAAATCGAGTATCTACGTCAGAATGGCGTTGATATGGACTTCCACAAAGCTGAGTACTCTATCAACCAAGGTCTTTGGGGTACTTCTATCGGTGGTAAAGAAACTTTGTCTTCATCAGAGACTTTGCCTGAGGAGGCTTACCCAAGCCAACTAACCAAAGAAGGTACACAGAGAGTAACTTTGACTTTTGAGCAAGGCGAGTTCGTAGCATTGGATGGCAAGAGCTTCAGTTCACGCGTTGAGGCTATTCAGGCCCTACAAGAGATTGCTTCTGCTTATGCAATAGGTCGCGACATGCACGTAGGTGATACTATCATAGGTATCAAGGGCCGTGTAGGTTTTGAGGCTGCAGCCCCTATGGTAATTATCAAGGCTCACCACATGTTGGAGAAACACACGCTTACCAAATGGCAAATATTCTGGAAAGACCAGATTTCTGCTTTCTATGGCAACTACCTTCACGAGGGTCAGTTCTACGATCCAGTTATGCGCGACATGGAGGCTATGTTGAGCAGCAGTCAGGAGTTCGTTAGCGGTGATGTTATCGTAGACCTTATGCCTTATCGCTTTAACGTTGTTGGTATCAATAGCGAGCATGATTTGATGTCAGGTGCTTTTGGTAGCTATGGCGAGATGAACAACGCATGGACTGGCGAGGACGTAAAAGGCTTTGCTAAGATATTCGGCATGCAGACAGCCATCTACAATAAAGTAAATAAGAAATAATATCTTGCAGCATTTGTGCTGTAAACTCTTAAAACAGAGATGATGAAGAAACTCAAAGTTGGAATTGTCGGTGGCGCGGGCTACACAGGAGGTGAGGCTATACGTCTACTTGTGTTCCACCCAAATGTAGATTTGAAGTGGGTGCATAGCAATAGCAACGCTGGCAATAAACTTTATGATGTACATAGTGACTTGTTGGGCGTTAGTCAGATGTGCTTTGCCGATAGCTTTGATTGGGATATAGATGTGGCTTTCTTGTGCTTGGGTCATGGTGACTCGCGCAAGTTCCTTGAGGCCAATGATGTGCCTGAGGGCGTGGCTATTATTGACTTAAGTCAGGACTTTAGACTTGAGGCTAAAAGCTCTATTGGCGAGCGCGAATTTGTTTACGGATTGCCAGAGATGAGCAAGAACAAGATTGCAAAGGCGAAGAATATCGCTAACCCAGGTTGCTTTGCAACGTGCTTGCAGCTAGGTCTATTGCCTTTGGCTGAGGCAGGTGCTTTGACTTCTGAGGTGCATATTGCGGCCACCACTGGTTCTACGGGCGCAGGGCAGAAACTTGCTCCGACCTCACACTTTAGCTGGCGTGTAAACAATATGTCTACATACAAGATGTTTGAGCATCAACACCTTAACGAGATAGGCGAGAGCCTTCGCTCATTGATGCCAGACTTCGATCAGACCATAAACTTCATTCCTTATAGAGGCGACTTCTCGCGTGGTATCATAGCTTCGATATATACTACTAGCGACAAGAGCGTCGAAGAGTTGAAGCAGATATATTGTGACTACTATGCCGATGCTGCTTTCACCTTTGTAAGCGACAAGAATATAGCTTTGAAACAAGTTGTTAACACAAACAAGTGTCTTGTCTATATCGAGAAGCATGGCGATAAGGTGCTTATTATGAGTACTATCGACAACTTGCTTAAGGGTGCAAGTGGACAGGCAGTACAGAATATGAATATTATGTTTGGTCTTGATGAGAATGCAGGTCTCAACCTTAAGGCTGCGGCATTCTAGAGACAGAAATATTTTTTTTAAGAAAGATGAAACCATTTGAAGTTTATTCTATTTATGATATAAATATCGTGCGTGCTGAGGGTTCTTATGTCTATGATGATAAGGGCACACAGTATCTTGATATGTATGGTGGTCATGCAGTTGTTTCTGTGGGTCACGGTAACAAACGCTATTGTGAGGCTATCACTGACCAGTTGTCGAAGATAGGATTTTATTCTAACTCGGTTATTATTGAGCAGCAGAAGGCGTTGGCTCAACGACTTGGTGAGCTGTCGGACAAGAAAGACTACGCTCTGTTTATGTGTAACTCGGGTGCCGAGGCCAACGAGAACGCGCTTAAGCTGGCATCTTTCCATACTTCACGCTCTAAGGTGATTTGCTTTAGTGGTGCTTTCCATGGTCGCACATCGCTTGCTGTGGCTATTACTGATAACGCCAAGATTGTTGCTCCGATAAATCAAACGGATAATATTGTGCGCCTGCCTTTCAATGATGTAGAGGCTTTGGTTGCTGAGTTCGACAGTCAGGGCGA
>JAWXTS010000003.1:0-64619 GCA_044433305.1 Rikenellaceae bacterium
CGAAGGTGCCGTAGCTGCCATGCTCGAACGCAACAGAACCACCACGGCCTACATAGAGAGCAACAACGGTGGTCGCGGATTCGCACGAGCCGTTCAGCGAGCAGCCCCCAAGGTATCGATAGAATGGTTTCACCAATCGGGCAACAAGGAGGCGCGAATAATATCCAACGCCCCAACCGTTCTGCGTAGCATCCTCTTCCCCAGAGACTGGAAGATACGCTGGAGCGAGTTTCATCGCGCCATAGCGACCTACCGCCGTAGCTACAAAGCCAACCGATGGCACGACGGTCCCGATGTACTAACTGGCATCATAGAGAAAGAGATACACTCTGCCCAAGGCAAGAAGATAAAGCTCTTTAGATAACCCCCAATAACAATAAAATAGGCGGCTAGCAAATAAATGCTAACCGCCTATTTTATTTATTAAGTCAAATGTCTAGCTCAAGAAACCAAGCAAGATACCTGCTGCAACCGCACTACCGATAACACCAGCAACATTTGGTGCCATAGCGTGCATAAGCAAGAAGTTGCTTCTATCATAGCTGCTACCCACATCTTGAGATACACGCGCCGCAGCTGGAACAGCCGACACACCCGAATTTCCGATAAGTGGATTAATCTTACCATCCTTAGGCATAAACAAGTTCATAATCTTAACAAAGATAACACCTGTTGCACTAGCGATAACAAAGGCTACCGCACCCATAAGGAAGATGTAGATAGATTTGGTTGTAAGGAAAGATGTAGCCTGAGTAGACACACCAACCGTAAAACCAAGAAGTATGGTAACGATATCTATCATAGAGTTGCTTGCCGTAGTAGCCAAACGTTTTGTAACGCCACACTCTTTAAGCAGATTACCAAAGAACAACACACCCAAAAGCGGAATACCCGACGGCACAATAAAGGCCGTAAAGACTATACCCACAATAGGGAAAAGAATCTTCTCAAACTGAGAAACCTGACGTGGAGGTTTCATGCGAATAAGACGCTCTTTTGGAGTTGTAAGAAGGCGCATTACTGGTGGCTGAATAACGGGCACCAATGCCATATAAGAATAAGCCGAAATCGAGATAGCACCCAAAAGCTCTGGAGCAAGCTTACCAGCAAGGAAGATAGCCGTAGGACCATCAGCACCACCGATAATGGCGATAGCACCAGCCTCAGCAGCATTGAAGTCCAAAGCAAGAGCACCCATGTAAGTAGCAAAGATACCAAACTGAGCAGCCGCACCTACAAGCATAAGTTTAGGGTTAGAGATAAGGGCCGAGAAATCAGTCATTGCACCAATACCTAGGAATACTAGCGGCGGGTAGATACCCTTAGAAACGCCAAAGTAGAGATAATTAAGCACTGTGCCGTGCTCATAGATACCGATTTCATAACCCGGAACAAACGGGATATTACCTACGATGATACCAAATCCGATTGGCACCAACAACATAGGCTCAAACTTCTTCGCTATGGCAAGGAAAAGGAATATCATACCCACAAGAATCATAATCACATGACCAGAGGTTACATTCGCAAAACCCGTGATAGAAACAAATTGTTTGATGTTTTCAACTATAAACGAAAAGAATCCGTTATTTTGTAGCAGAGTCCACATAGCTATTCAAGCGTTATTAGCAACTCGCCCTCAAGAACTGAGTCACCTTTATTAATGTGTATTGATTTAACAGTACCTTCTTTGTCTGAATCGATATTGTTCTCCATTTTCATGGCCTCAAGAATCATCAAAGGAGTACCTACTTTTACAACATCACCAACATTAACCTTAATGTCTAAGGCAACACCTGGAAGTGGCGAGTGTATGCTCTTACCTGCCGAGCTTGGTTTTGGAGCAGCATTAGAAGTTTTGGCCACACCAGCGTGGTGATCCGTAGATGCCACAGCAACAGTCTGAGCTAGTTTTGGAGTCTTAGGCTTTGCCTTTAGACCGTCAATCTCTACGTTGTATTTAGTATTGTTTACTGACACAACCGCGATATTGTCTTCGATACTATCAACAGTAACATTATATGGGGTACCGTTGATTTTTAGTTTATATTGTTTCATCTCTAATTATTTTTTTATGTAAGGAGATTGTCTAAGACCGTGAATCTTAGAGTTCCATGGTGAGTAAGCTTTAGCCACACGATTGATAGTAAGTACTGTTGACTCTTTATCATGCATGTCATTTTCATACATCTGAATAGCAAGAGTTATCGCTGCTGCAATCTCACCACTAAATACAGACTTAGCATCTTCATTGTGGTGTTCAATGTGTTTGGCAACGCTTTTCTTTCTTCTCTTCTCATTCCACATCATAATCATACCGATACTGCGGAACACAACGTACAACAAGAACAAAGATGAAAATACCACACTCATCGAAGTAACAGCCAGACCTATACCATAAGGGTCTGATTCCAGAATCCTCTCATGGTTAGGCGTGTCTTTCTGCACAGTGGTTGCGTGCGCTGATGCCGGAGCTGCAGCCTCAGCTGCCATAAGGCCCGAACCTAGCACAAACACTAGCAAAAAGGTCAATAATAATTTCTTAAACACTTTCTCCATAATTACATAGGTATATTAGAGTGTTTCTTTGGAGGGTTAGCAAGACGCTTAGTAGACAATGATTGCAAAGCGCGAATCACACGGAAACGTGTATTACGTGGCTCGATAACATCGTCGATATAGCCGTATTTGGCAGCCTCATAAGGATTTGCAAAGGCATCACGATACTCGTTCTCTTTCTCTGCGATAAACTCTTTTCTCTTATCTGCATCCTCGATAGCCGCTGCCTCGCGTGCAGAAAGAATCTCTGTTGCACCTTGAGGACCCATCACTGCAATCTCACCCGTAGGCCAAGAGTAGTTGATGTCACCACGAAGGTGTTTAGAGCTCATCACACAGTAAGCACCACCATAAGCCTTACGCAAGATAACTGTTACTTTAGGTACAGTAGCCTCGCCATAAGCGAACAGAAGTTTCGCTCCGTGAAGGATGATACCACCATATTCTTGAGTTGTACCAGGCAAGAATCCAGGAACGTCAACCAAGGTTACGATAGGAATATTGAAAGCATCGCAGAAACGTACAAAGCGAGCTGCCTTACGAGAGGCATTGATATCTAGCACACCTGCCATGCTCTTAGGCTGGTTGGCTACGATACCCACGCTCTGACCGTTGAAGCGAGCAAAACCAGTAACCATGTTTGGAGCAAATAGGCGTTGGCTCTCTAGGAACTCACCACCATCCACAATACCATGGATTACATCCAACACATCGTAAGGTTTGTTAGGGTTATCAGGAATAATCTCGTTCAAAGAATCTTCTAGGCGGTCGATAGCATCAGCACATACCGCAAGTGGAGTGTCCTCCATATTATTTTGAGGCAAGTAGCTAAGAAGCTTTCTTACCATTGCTAGTCCGTCCTCCTCGTTGTCTACTACGAAGTGAGCCACGCCACTTTTAGCAGCATGAACAGAAGCACCACCAAGCTGCTCTTGAGTCACATCCTCGCCAATTACGGTCTTAACAACTTTAGGGCCTGTAAGGAACATATAGCTAGTGCCTTGACTCATGATGATAAAGTCAGTAAGGGCTGGAGAGTAAACCGCACCACCAGCACAAGGGCCGAAGATAGCAGAGATTTGAGGTATAACACCCGAAGCAAGGATATTGCGTTGGAAGATTTCTGTATAACCTGCAAGAGCATTAACGCCCTCTTGGATACGAGCACCACCCGAGTCATTGATACCAATAATTGGAGCACCATTTTTCATGGCTACATCCATCACCTTACAGATTTTCTCGGCCATTGTTATAGACAATGAACCACCGAACACTGTAAAGTCTTGTGCAAAAACATATACCAAACGACCGTCAACAGTACCATATCCTGTTACCACGCCATCGCCATAGTAAGACTCTTTTTCGATGCCAAAGTTATGACAACGGTGCTTTACAAACATACCAAACTCTTCAAAGCTTCCCTCGTCTAGGAAGGCCTCGATTCTCTCTCTAGCAGTGCTTTTGCCTTTAGCATGCTGAGAGTCGATACGTTTCTGGCCTCCACCTAGCTTGGCTTCTTCGCGGTGCTTGATAAGGTCCCTTATTTTATCTTGATTGCTGCTCATCTTGAAAGTTAATTATAAAGTCGTTATTATTTGTTGTTTTTGTCTTCACAAAGTTCTGTCAACACACCAAAAGTTGATTTTGGGTGCAAGAAAGCGATACTCAAACCCTCGGCACCACCGCGTGGAGCTTTGTCGATAAGGCGGATGCCACTCTCTTCTGCCTGACCAAGAGCGTTCTCTATTCCATCAACAGCAAATGCTAGGTGATGTACGCCCTCGCCTTTGTTCTCGATAAACTTGCCTACTGCGCTGTCAGCCTCTGTTGGCTCTAGAAGTTCGATTTTGGTTTGTCCAACTTTAAAGAAAGCTGTTTTTACTTTTTGTTCTTTTACTTCCTCGATGTTGTAGCATTTTGTACCTAGAAGCTGCTCCCAATAAGGAATCGACACCGCTAGATCTTTAACTGCGATACCGATGTGTTCGATGTGACTAATTTCCATTTTATGTTATTTTTAGTATTTTAAGAGTCAATTCTTTCACGTGTTTTTTAACACCCCACAAAAGTATATCTTTTATATCGGATTTTGAAATTAATATTTCACTTTTTTTTAATATTTAGAGAATTATTTTTTAATGTTATTTTTACATGCGGCATTTTCACCACTAGGCACAAAAAAAGGATGGGCAAAATCTCTTTCATCCATCCTTAATATATTATTTTTGTTTGCGCATCTGATAAACCCTATCGCGAACCATCTGGGCATCCTGTTTAAGGTTCCTACTACTTTCAAACTCGGCGTAAGGCATAGGCTCACCGAAACAAATCTCGAAACGACCGCCTTGCTGCTTATACATCTCGTCAACAAGATACAACATCTCTATATTAAATTTAACTCCTAGATTCTTGCGAAGGTTGGATAGACGATAGAAAAATTTAGACAGCTGACCATCAAAATACACAGGCACTATATCGCGCTTGCTCTTTATGGCGTCTTTGAGGAAAGTGGTCTTCCATGGCAAATCAACAATCTCTCCGCCTATCTTGCGCGAGCACAAGCCCGCAGGAAACGAAGCCATCGCAGCATCACTATTCATAGCCTCACGAAAACGTGCCAGCACCTCACGCGACTGTCCTCCATGCTTGTTCACCGGAACAAACAAGTCGTGCATAGGAGTAATGTTCATCAGCAGGTCATTTGCCACTATCATAGCCTCGCCAAAATATTCTGCCAGCTCATCCACGAGCATCATGCCATCTAGCCCTCCAAAAGGATGATTAGACACAAACAGATAACGTCCCGACTTGGGCAATTTATCAAGCCCCACAGAGCAGAACTTTATATCTAGATAATCAAAGCAGCCACGCACAAATTCTATCCCAGGTTTATGTCCATGAAGCTCCAGAATCTCATTAAGTTCTTTTTGATGAACAATACGCTCAAGGTATCGAATAAGGAAAGATGGGGTAAATCGCGCCAGCTTTTTGCTCTTAGACTCAAGAACACTGGCTATGTCTATGTGTAGAGTATTTTCCATTTCTTCAAAAATGTTTATGCAAAGATAAAAAAAATGTCATAATTTTAGTCAAAATTCGTACTTTTGCAGTTAATATGGCAGAAACTTATCACATACCAGTAATGCTCCACCAGAGCATAGACGCTTTGGATATAAATCCAGAGGGCATTTACGTAGACGTAACCTTTGGCGGAGGCGGTCACTCGCGCGAGATACTAAACCGTCTTGGCGACAAGGGACAGCTATTTAGCTTTGACCAAGACCAAGATACACGCGCAAATATAATCGACGATGAGCGTTTCAACTATGTCGAGAGCAACTTCCGTTTCTTGCGCGGAGCACTGCGCCTGCGTGGAGTCGAGAGTGTGGATGGCATACTAGCCGATTTGGGCGTCTCGTCTCACCATTTTGATTGTAGCCAGCGAGGGTTCTCGTTCCGCTTTGATGGCCCTCTCGACATGCGTATGAATCAGAGCGGCGGCTTTACAGCAGCCGATGTGGTTAACACCTACGAGCAAGAACGACTGATTAAGGTGCTACGTGAGTATGGCGAGCTGGATAATGCCTTTAAGTCGGCCTGCTCGATAATAAATTATAGAGAAACAAAACCACTAGCAACTATAAACGATTTGATTGAGGCCGTGGCCCCTGCAACACCTCGTGCCAGCGAAAGCAAGTACTATGCAAAGCTATTCCAAGCCCTACGCATAGAGGTCAACCGCGAGCTAGAGGCCCTAAAGATGATGCTTGAGCAGTCGTTGAAGGTGTTGAAACCAGGTGGCGTGCTCTCGGTAATAACATACCACTCGCTTGAGGACCGCCTAGTAAAGAACTTTATGCGCAGCGGCAACTTCGAGGGCAAGATAGAAAAAGACTTCTATGGCCATGTACAGACACCTTTCAAACTTGTGTTCCGCAAGGCCCTGCCACCAACACCAGAGGAAATTGAAATCAACTCACGCTCGCGCAGTGCCAAGCTACGCGCAGCAATAAAAATAGAACAAAAGTAACTATGAGCATACCTAACCAAAGAGTGAGGCCTAGCAGAACTCCGTCTAGACCTACGCAGAAACGACGCAGAAGAACTGAACAACATCAGGTCTCGGCTCGTGGCATGGTTAGACCTAAGCCCAAAGAAAAGAAGCCTAGCAAGATAGTTAACACATACATTCCCCGCATGATAAGCGATATGTCAACGGGAGGTTTCTTCAAACGCTACAACCTCGACAGATATTATATATGGATAGTGGCACTGACCGTTTGTTCTACTATATACATAGCCAACACCTTCAGCATACATAAGCTATATTATCAAGAAACAAAACTCAACGAGCAGCTCAAAGAACTGAGAGCCAAGTCGCTTAGCTTTGCAGCCATAAAGATGTCGGCCACGCGCGAGAGTGCTATCTATGAACAAATAGTTAAACGAAACATACCACTCGTCTATCCCAAGACACCTCCATTAGTAATAGAAGTTCCACAAAAGATACAAACCACAATAGCAGAGTCAGATAATGAGTAATCTTTCAGATATAGAGAAACAACAGAAGACAAGTGCTCGCGCATCAAACATATACACTGCCATATTCATATTTGGAATCCTTATCATTATAAAGGTGCTAGTCACTCAGTTTGGGCAAAACGGTGATGCTCTCAGAGAAAAAGCCAGAGACCTCAACTACAAACCCAAAGAACTAGAAGCTTTTAGAGGAGACATACTCTCACATGATGGCCGCCTGCTGGCATCTTCTGTGCCCCAATATGAAATACGTATGGACTTTCAGGCTGGCAGCCCCAAAAACAGAGAAGCAAACTTCTATGAGAAGGTGGACTCTGTGAGTCGTTGTCTTGCAGATATGTTCAAGGATCGTACGGCCGAGGAGTATAGCGAGTTCATGAAGAATGAGTTCAAGAAAAGCAAGAACAACCGCTTTACCATGATAGCCCCACGACGAGTGAACTACTCAGAGATGAAGGAGATTTCTAAGTTTCCTCTATTCAATCTGGGTATGTACAAATCAGGATTCATACCTTTTCAGAGATACCAGCGACTACTGCCTAATGGCTCTCTGGCTCGACGCACCATAGGATTTACCAATGCAGATGGCGTTATGCTAGGTATAGAGGGAGCCTTTGACTCGACCCTGAGAGGTCAGGTGGGCAAAACCATGATGCAGAAAATATCAGGTAGCGTTCGTGTTCCCGTGGCCGACTCGCTGAATCTATCGCCCAAAGACGGCAACAACGTTATAACCACCATAGATATAGATATTCAGGACATAGCCGAAACAGCTCTTAGAGAGCAGATAGAAATCGGTCAGGCCGACTGGGGCTGCGCCATACTTATGGAGGTAGAGACTGGAGACATCAGAGCCATTGCCAACCTATCTCGCCACGAGGATGGCATATACGAAGATATGAACTATGCTATGGGTTATAGCCTAGAGCCAGGTTCTACCATCAAGCTAGCCACGCTTATCAACCTACTAGAGGTTGGTGCACCGCTCGACGAGATGTACAACACAGTTAACGGTGTGCTTAATGTAGGTAAGGGACGAGCCGTGGTTCGCGACTCACACAACGTGGGCAGAGTGAGCCTCGAGACGGGCTTTGAGCAATCTTCAAATATCGTCTTTGCCATGGCCACAGACAACTATTTTGGAGATAGAGAGGCAGAGTATGCTCAGCGACTAAAAAACATGGGGCTGGGAGAACCACTAAACATGCAGATAAAAGGCGAGGCCAAGCCAACCATATACACACCCGAGGACAAAAGGGTGTGGAACAAGACAACCCTTGTAAACATGGCCTATGGTTATGCCCTAAGGCTAACACCTCTACATACCTTATGTTTGTATAATGCTGTGGCCAACAACGGCAAGATGGTTCGCCCGCGACTGGTGACCATGACAAAACACCTAAACGACACCATAGAGACTTTCCCCGTGAGCTACATGGCCGAGGATATATGCTCGGAGCAAACCCTGCGCACGGTGCAGCAGTGTCTTGAGAATGTAGTGACCAATGGTACGGCCAAGATGCTACAAAACCCACTGTACAGCGTTGCTGCCAAGACAGGAACAGCACAAATAGCAATAGGTCGTCAAGGTTATACCGACGCTGATGGAGGCCGCCACTACTTGGCCTCGCTGGCTGGCTACTTCCCTGCCGACAACCCTAAATATAGCTGTATCGTAGTGCTTAAGACATATAACTCGCCTAAGAATAGACGTAAGTACTATGGCTCTCAGCTGGCAGGTCCAGTATTCAAAGCCATAGCAGACAGGGTCTACAACACTTCGGTAGACTGGCAGCCACCAATTAAAACAACATCAAAAATTGTCTTACCAATAAAGGGGGGCAACCTACTATCAGACAGCATCAGCAGGGTGCTTGGCGTTGTTGGACAATCGAGCCAGCAAAGAACCATAACCAACTATCACAGCAATCTCAACTCTTTGAACGATACTTTGGCCATAGTGCCCAACGTTTATGATATGGGACTGCGCGATGCACTATTTATAATCGAGAGCAACGGACTTAGGGCTACTGTCAACGGCGTTGGAGCCGTAGTAGAACAAAGTCCTCAGGCAGGCGACACCATAAATCGAGATACCCCTGTTGAGATAACTCTATCAAATCAGAAACCTAAAACAGCAAAGAAGAAATGAGAGTAGTAATCCAACGTGTTAGCAAGGCCACCCTGTATGTAGATGGAGTTTTCCACAACAGCATAGACCAAGGAATGTTGGTTCTCTCGTGCTTTGAGCAGAGCGATACCAAAGAAGATTTGGAGTGGGTAGCGGCAAAGTTGTCAAAACTTCGTATATTTGACGACCAGAAAGGTGTTATGAACTGTTCGATAAACGATATTAATGGTCAGATGATGATAGTAAGCCAGTTTACACTTATGGCTTCAACAAAAAAAGGCAACCGCCCATCATACCTTAAGGCTGCGCCACCCGAAATATCTAAACCACTGTTCGACAGCTTTTTAAGCTTAAGTCAAAGCTACATCAACAACACTGTGGCAAGTGGAGTTTTTGGAGCCGATATGCAAATAGAATTAATAAATAATGGTCCCGTGACCATTACCATTGATTCAAAAAACAAAGAATAAAATGACTATACAAGAAACCCAAGAGCTGGTTAAGGTGTGGGAAGACAAAAACAACACAACCAACAACCAACTGACAAATTTAGCACTATTGACCGAATCAATGGGCGAATTGACGCGTATAATAGCCAAGGGCTATGGTCATAACAAAATATCTAAGGCTCAGGCCAGCGAACTATCTAAGAACATAGGCGAGATAGTGTGGCGCACCATGTCCATTGCAAACCAGAGTCAGGTGGAGGTTTGTCAGGCAGTGATAGACACACTAGAGTCAAAGAATAAAACACTATAATATAAGGTATGAACGTAGAATATTTTATCTCTCGACGCATGAAGCTCTCTGCCCACGGCAAGGGCAGCAGTGTTGCAACACGCATTGCCAAGGCTAGTGTTGTTATAGGCATCGTTGTGATGATAATATCTCTAGCGGTCATAAATGGTTTTCGCAAAGAAATAACCTCCTTGCTAAGTGGCTTTGGCTCCCACATACAAATAGTAAACCTCGACGGCAACAGTTCTTTCGAGACGTTGCCCATATCCAAAGACCAGCCCTTCCTTGATGAGCTTGCCGCAAACAAGGCCATAGTATCCATAAACCCCTATGCAATAAAGGCTGGCATAACACGCTCTCAGGACGACATTCAGGGCGTGATGCTCAAAGGCGTGGACCACAACTATGACTGGTCGTTCTTCAAGAAGAACCTTGTAGTAGGCTCACTACCCCGCATGAACGACACCCTGCACACAAAGGACGTTCTTATATCACGCCGCCTATCACAGATACTCAAGCTATCCACTGGCGACAATCTGGATATGCTATTCATAGAGCAGCCACCACGTAGAGATAGATTTAGAATCAGCGGCATATATGACACTGGCTTTGAAGATATGGACGACATAGCTGTAATTACAGATTTGCGCAATGTGCAAAGACTCAACCGCTGGGACGAGAATCAGGTTACTGGCTTTGAAATCATGTGCAACAACATCAACAACATAGACCAAATCACACTAGAGGTAGACGATATAGTCTACAACTCTTTGATAAGCAGCATAGGCTCTGAACCAGAAAGTCTAAACGACCAATCATCAACGGGCAATCTGGTATTAAACACCTCTAGTACAAAGATTGAAAACCTAAGGGTCAACAATATACGAGATTTGAACCCTATTATCTTTGACTGGCTGCAGACCCACAACCTCAACGCCATAGTGATAATAACCATTATGCTGGCTGTGTCGCTCCTAGGCATGATTTCGGCCATCCTTATAATAATACTTGAGAGGGTGAAAATGATAGGCACACTCAAGACCTTGGGCATGAGCAACCGCTCGATACAAATAATTTTCATGATGCGCACCATAAAGATAATACTAAGTGGACTACGCATAGGTAATATAATAGGTGTAGGAATATGTTTCATTCAACTGTTTACAGGCATCATCAAGCTTGACGCTGGTGGCTACTTCCTGAGTACCGTACCCATACACCTAAGCCCTCTGTGGCTGTTGCCGCTCAACGTTGGATTATTCTGCATTATCGTTTTAGTTCTTATGTTGCCAACGATGATTATCTCCATAATCTCACCCGAGAAAAGCATACGCTATGAATAACACGATAGATTCTACAACAAAACCTTATAGTGAACAAGAAAACAAGAAGTCGCAGGTGCGCCGTATGTTCAACAACATAGCTCCCAACTACGACTTTCTAAACCGTGTTCTCTCCTTTGGCATAGACATACACTGGCGCAAGGTGCTTGTAAAGGCCCTTAAAAAGCAAGTCTTAAGCTCAGGGGCAAGCGCCTTCGAGATTCTGGATTTGGCAACAGGCACTGCCGATTTGCCGATAATGATTTCCAGAAAGCTCAAAAAGCAAATGCCAAATATAACCATCAAGGGAGTAGACCTTTCGCCACAGATGCTGAGCTATGGACAGATTAAACTCGACAAGCTCGCAAGCAAAGAGCCACTGGCAAAGAACATCACTTTAGAGGAGGGCGATGCCGAGCAACTACGATTCTCTGCAGAGAGCTTCGATGCCGTAACTGCCGTGTTTGGAGTACGCAACTTTGGCGATTTAGAAAAAGGCGTGTCTCAAATCTTCCGCGTCACCAAGAACAAAGGACAAATCTACATACTAGAATTTGGTATGCCCGAGAATAAAATAATAGGTTCTCTATATCGTCTTTACTTTCTTAAGATGTTGCCAGCCATAGGGGGTCTTATATCCAAAGACTTCAAAGCCTATGACTATCTACCCAAGAGTGTGGAGACCTTTGCATCCAAGCACGTATTTTGCAAGATACTTAGCGAAGTAGGCTTCAGTGATGTCAAAGTCAAATCTATGACCTTTGGCGTTGCCAATATCTATTACGGAACGAAAAATATGTAGAAATGAAAAAAATATTATTTATATTTGTCGCTATATTCATAGCTACGAGCTGTGTACGAGAAGACCAGTTTAATTTTGAAAGCATAGACAAGATAGGCTTTAGCAACGTATCGCTCGTTGGAGCCAACATAGACAGTGAGCTAACAATATCGAACCAGTCGCGCAAGAGGCTAACCATAAAGCAAGTAGAACTGAATATAAGCAAGGGAGAGAGAACCATTGCCCGTGCCAAACTGCAAGAACCAGTTGTAGTAAATAAGCGAAGCCAAGAGTCTGTCGAGGCAACCATAAGGCTTACTACCAGCCCCGGCATTGGAGCTTTTGCACTTATGGGCTTGGCAAACGACATAGACCAACTTACTGTTGAGGGTTTTGCAACCATCAAATTAGGAGCCATAAACCGCAAGATAGAAATACCGCCTACCCCTGTAAAAAACCTAGCAAATGCCCTAGGCTTACAAAGATAAAACATATTGGATATGAACAAAAATATAACGTTGATGCTTTTGGTTGTGACAGCACTTATGCTGAGCACAAACATCAAGGCACAGTCTCAAGACATATATACTCAACTATCTACGGCTGACCCAGCCACTAGAAACACTGTGCAGCTTAACGAACATAGCTCGATTAGAAATCTAGCCATGCCAACAACCACGAACAATAATATTCGAGGCTACCGTGTTAGGATATTCTTTGACAATAGCCAAAGCGCACGCACAACGGCACAAGAGATAAAGGAGGAATTTGAGAAGATGTATCCTTTGGTGCCATGCTATCTGATATACGAGAACCCTTATTTCAAAGTCACCGTAGGTAACTGCCTAAGCAATGAGGAGGCCATAATGCTGTGGAATCGAATCAAGGGCTCTTTTGACCACGCTTTTGTAATCAGAGAGGAGATTCCTTTCGAGGAGTTGCGCACCCCAGCGGTACGCCAGATGGAGCCACGCTTCAATCTGGACAGCACAACATTCAACTCTCCTACCTTGTAGTTCGACTATTCAAGGCTCACACCCTCATTATCGTCATAATCCAAGAACTGCTCTGGCATTTGTTTCGAGGCGCGTACACCTAGCTTACGTAGCTTCTCGACGCGGCCGATAAGATTTCCACGTCCAGTTTTGAGCTTACCCATAGCATCGTCATATTTCTTAGATGTGTTGTCTATGCTGCGTCCAAGGTCAGACAGCGACTCTGCAAAGCCCACAAACTTATCGTACAGACGACTACTCTCCAAGGCTATGTTTATTGCATTCTTGCTCTGAAGATCGCGCTTCCACAAATCATCAACAATCTTAAGCACGGCAAATAGGTTCGTCGGACTGCTAATCATAACCTTACGCTCGTAGGCATATCTCCATAGGTCGCTATCATTCTGCAAAGCTAGCAAGAAAGCTGGCTCATTAGGAATGAACATAATAACCATATCGGGGGCTGTGTCGCCTATAAGCTCGGGGTAACCCTTGGTTGCAAGCTCGTCGACATGACGGCGAACAGACAAGAGGTGCTCCTTGATGGCACGAGCCATAACCTCCTTGTCATCGCTCTCGGTATAGGCCACATAAGATTTTATAGAGACCTTAGAATCTACAATTATAGACTTATTATCAGGTAGTTTAATAACAACATCGGGGCGTTTATTGGCTCCCGTTTCATCCTTAAAGTTCTGCTGGGTAAGGTAGTGCACGCCCTTGTGTAGACCCGAAGCCTCAAGCATGGTCTCGAGTATCATCTCGCCCCAGTCGCCCTGAGTCTTGCTATTGCCCTTGAGTGCAGCAACAAGATTGTTGGCCTCAACAGACATCTTAGTGTTCATCTCCGAGAGCTGTTTGATTTGCTCTTTGAGCGAGGTGCGCTGCTGAGACTCACTTATATAAACCTCCTCGACACGCTTTCTGAAGGCTTCGATATTCTCGCGGAAAGGCTGCAACATTTGCTCCATGCTCTCACGATTCGATCGCTTGAATTGGTCGCTCTTGTCAGCCATTATCTTATCGGCCAAGACAGCAAACTCGGCCTTCACACGCTCCTGAATCTGAAGCTGGTCTTCCTTGGCACGCTTTTGCATAAGCTCCAACTGCTCGCGAAAAGCAGCATCTTGCTTCTGGGCACGTTGCTTATAATCATTTTCCATCAAAGTGGCATCTTGCTTTGCCTGCAACAGAGAGTCCTTGAGCGAGCTAACATTAGCTGCCAGAGTCGCATTATCACGCGTCAACTCCAGAATCTCTTGCGAGGATAAATCAGTATGTTTCTGCATCTTGGCACGTCCACTTACGAACATTGCCATGCCACCAAGTAGTAGCCCTGCAACGAATAAAACTATTGTAACTATCATAATGAATTTCTTGGTTTAAAGTTTAATCTACAAGCTTTACTTTACAAAAGTACAAAACTATTTAATTAGTAGCTTATGAATGGTAAAGCAGGCGTGAAGTTAGGCAAATTTTTCATACATTTGTAGAAAATTAATAACTTATGCACAAAATCATCTCCCCGTCGCTACTATCTGCCAATTTTGGACACCTTGATGCCGATGTTGAAATGCTAAATAGCAGCGAAGCCGAATGGTTACATCTCGATATTATGGACGGCGTTTTCGTGCCCAATATATCTTTTGGATTTTCGATCATCAACGCCATCAGGAAAAAAACAACTAAGGTCCTAGACACCCACCTTATGATAGTCGACCCTGAGCGTTATGTAGAAGATTTTGCCAAGGCCGGAGCCGACATACTAACAGTACACATAGAAGCTCTGAAAGACCCAAAGCAAACCATAGCCAAAATCAAAGAGTGCGGCATGAAAGCAGGACTATCCATCAAACCAGCCACCAGCGCACAAAGCATCTTTGAGCTACTACCAATGCTGGATATGGTACTTGTAATGAGTGTCGAACCAGGCTTCGGAGGACAGAAGTTTATGCCCGAAAGCCTTGACAAGATAAAAGCACTCAGAGCTGAGATTGACCGCCTTGGACTAGATACCATAATCGAGATTGACGGAGGCATAGACCTAGGAAATGCCGCAGCAGTATATGAGGCTGGATGCGAGGTCTTGGTTGCTGGCAGCACGGTATTTAACAGCAGCGACCCTAAACAAACAATACACGAATTATTAAAGCTCTAGAGCAATAAATGATTTCAATAGATAACGTTACAGTCAGCTTTGGTGGCACAGCCCTATTTTCTGACGTATCAGTACTTATAAACTCCAAAGACCGCATAGGTCTGGTTGGCAAGAATGGCGCAGGCAAGTCTACCCTACTCAAGATTTTGACTGGCACAGAGCAGCCAACCTCTGGTGGTGTGTCTGCAAATGGCGACTGCACCATAGGCTACCTACCTCAGCAGATGGCTCTATCGGACACCACGACCCTTGTCGATGAGGCGGCCAAAGCCTTTGACCAAATAAACCAGATTGAGAAGCAGATAGAACAGCTTACAGCTGAGATTGCCGAGCGCACAGACTACCAAAGCGAGGAATATGGCAAGCTACTAGAGAAGCTCAACCACCTGAATGACCACTTCCACATCCTTGATGGCGGCAACCGAGAGGAGCAAATCGAAAGAACGCTGCTAGGACTTGGCTTCTTGCGTAGTGACTTTGGGCGCAACACAAAGGAGTTTAGTGGCGGCTGGAGGATGCGTATCGAGCTGGCTAAGCTCTTGCTTCGACGCCCATCGCTACTGCTACTCGACGAGCCTACCAATCACCTAGACATAGAGAGCATAGAATGGCTAGAGAACTATATCCGCGACTACAACGGAGCCATGGTTCTTATCTCGCACGACAAGGCTTTCCTTGATAACACCACAACGCGCACAGTAGAAATATCGTGTGGCAAGGTCACCGACTACAAGGTATCATATAGCAAGTATGTTGAGCTGCGAAAAGAACGCCGTGAGCAACAAATTGCAGCCTTCAACAACCAACAGAAATCTATTCAGGCGGCCGAAGATTTTATCGAACGCTTTAGATATAAACCCACAAAGTCGAATCAAGTGCAGTCTCGCATCAAGCAGCTTGAGAAGATAGAACGCATAGAGATAGACCAAGAGGATTTGAGCACGCTGAACCTTAAGTTTCCACCCTCACCACGCTCGGGGCAGGTGGTAGCTCAATCAAAAGATGCTGCCAAGAGCTTTGGCCAAAAGCACATCTTTGGCGGAGCCAACATCCTTGTCGAGAGGGGCGAGAAAGTAGCTTTTGTAGGTCGCAATGGCGAGGGCAAGACAACCATGGCTCGCATAATACTTGGCGAGATTGAAGCCTCGGGGGGCGAAGTAATCACAGGACACAATGTCGATATAGGCTACTTTGCACAGAACCAAGACGATTTGATGAATGGCGAATTCACGGTCTTTGACACCCTCGACAACATAGCCGTTGGTGAGATTCGCACACGACTAAGAGACATTCTGGGAGCCTTCCTATTTAGGGGCGAAGATATAGAAAAGAAAGTCAAGGTGCTTTCGGGTGGCGAACGTTCACGTCTGGCCATGGCAAGGCTGATGCTCTCTCCCCACAACCTGCTTGTTCTGGATGAGCCTACCAACCACATGGATATGCGCTCAAAGGAAATACTTAAACAGGCGGTCAAAGACTTTGATGGCAGCGCGATTATAGTATCCCACGACAGAGAGTTCCTTGATGGGCTGGTGGATAAGGTCTACGAGTTTAGAGAGGGCAAGGTCAAAGAGCACTTGGGTGGCATATACGACTTCCTGCGTGCCCGCCGCCTAGAGAACGTATCTGAGATTGAGCGCAAGGACCCAAAAACACCTGCCGAACAGAATAAAACTAGCTCCAACAAAGAGAACTACGCCCTGCGCAAAGAACAAGAGAAGCAGCAGCGCAAGCTCAAAAACGAAATAGACAAACTAGAAAAAGACATAGAAACTAAAGAGGCTCAGCTCGAAGAGCTAGCAGACCAGCTGGCCCAGCCAGACAAGTATAACCTTGATTTGCGCGACGGCAAGCTCTTTAGCGAATATGACACTCAAAAGAAACATATCGCTGCTCTTATGACCCAATGGGAAGAGCTAAGTGGTCAACTTGAAGAACTAAAAAATTAAAAATACTATGGAAAGACAAAACATCATCTTCGGCATACGACCGATAATAGAGGCCATCGAATCGGGCCAAGAGATAGAAAAAGTATACGTACGCAAAGAGGCAGAGGGCTACCTTATGAACTCTCTTAAGGAGATATGTACACGCAAGGGCATACGCATGCAGTTTGTACCTATCGAGAAGTTGAACTACTTTACACGTGCCAACCACCAAGGAGCAGTTGCACAAATCGCCCCTATCGAATATGCTGAGATAAGCGACATCGTGGCAGACATACCAGAGGACAAGATTCCACTTATTATGGTGTGTGACGGAGTTACCGACGTGCGCAACTTCGGAGCCATTGCCCGCAGTGCGGCATGTGCTGGTGCCGATGCCATTATCATAGGCATCAAGAACTCGGCTCCTGTAAATGCAGACGCCATCAAGACTTCTGCCGGAGCACTTACCACCCTACCTGTATGCCGCGTAGGTAGCATACGTAACACGCTGAAATATCTTCAGGCTCAGGGTATGCAGCTTGTTGCCTCAACCGAAAAGGGAGAGAAACTACTTTTTGAGACCGACCTTACCAAACCTTCGGTTATCATCATGGGTAGCGAGGATACAGGAATATCTAAAGAGGTTCTGAAGATGTGTGACGCTCGCGTGGCCATACCTATCGTGGGACCGATAGAATCACTAAACGTCTCTGCGGCAGCAGCCATAATGCTGTTTGACGCGGTGAGACAGCGTATAGAATTGAACTAAAAAAAACAGTGTGAACAATGGAACAATATTTTAACGATGCCGTAGAGCTACTTAGAAAGCTAATTGCGACACCCTCAATAAGCAAACAAGAAGACAAGACAGCACAGATTTTATTTGATTTTCTGGCATCTAAATCTATTGACGTAAAGCGCAGCAACAACAACGTGTGGGCCAAGAACCTGCACTTTGACACTGCCAAGACGACCATACTCTTAAACTCACACCACGACACAGTAAAGCCCAATAGTGCCTACACGCGTGACCCTTTTGCTCCGACCATCGAGGGCGACTACCTATATGGACTAGGCAGCAATGATGCTGGAGCTAGCGGCGTTTGCTTGCTAGCGGCATTTGTTCACTTCTACCATAGAGAGGACTTGCCTTTCAACCTTATAGTAGCCATCACAGCCGAGGAGGAAAATTCGGGAACGCTGGGTCTAGAGTCCCTACTTCCTGAGCTGGGTAAGCTCGATGTGGCCATCGTAGGCGAACCAACAAAGATGCAGCCAGCAGTGGCCGAGCGCGGACTTATGGTCATCGATTGCATAGCCCACGGCAAGGCTGGACATGCTGCCCGCAACGAGGGCGACAACGCCATCTTCCATGCCATAAAAGACATCGAGTGGTTCAACACTTACCGTTTCGAGCGCGAGTCTGAGTTGCTGGGGCCTGTGAAGATGACAACAACAATAATCTCGGCAGGCAGCCAGCACAACGTTGTGCCAGCAGAGTGCAAGTTCACGGTCGACATTCGCAGCACCGATGCCTACACCAATGGCGAGCTTGTGGATATCATAAAGCAACATGTGCGCTCTGAGGTCTTGCCTCGCTCGACACGCCTAAGCCCTAGCGCAATAGCTCTGGACCACCCTTTGGTCTTGGGTGCAAAAGCCTTGGGACGTGAAACTTTTATCTCACCAACAACATCCGACCAAGCACTGTTATCTATACCATCAATGAAGATGGGCGTTGGCGACTCGGCACGCTCACACAGCGCAGACGAGTATGTGCTACTATCTGAGATAAAAGAGGGCATAGGCCTATATATCGAACTATTAGAGAATTTAAAACTATAAACTTACACTTATGAAACTTTGGCAAAAAGATATAGACGTCAATAAGGCCGTAGAAGATTTTACGGTTGGACGAGACAGAGAGATGGACATGTTTCTGGCCGAGGCCGACGTGCTAGGTTCACTAGCCCACACACGCATGCTCGAAAGCATAGGGCTGTTGACAAAAGAAGAATTAGAGCAGGTTCAGCGCGAACTGAAAAACATATATAAGGACATAATCGAGGGCCGCTTCATCATATCTGATGGCGTTGAGGACGTTCACTCGCAGGTAGAGTTTCTGCTTACCGAGCGCATAGGCGAGACAGGCAAGAAGATACACAGTGGCCGCTCGCGCAATGACCAAGTGCTGGTAGATTTACGCATCTTTATCCGTAAGCAGATTATGGAAACTGTGGCCGACGTGGAGAAACTTTTTGCTCAGCTGCAAAAGCTTGCCGACAAACACAAAGGCACGCTTATGCCGGGCTACACTCACCTTCAGGTTGCCATGCCATCCTCTTTCGGGCTATGGTTCGGCTCGTATGCCGAGAGCCTTATGGATGATTTGACCCTTACTCAGGCTGCCTACAAGATATGTAACCGCAACCCACTTGGTTCGGCAGCAGGATATGGCTCGTCTTTCCCTTTGAACCGCACCATGACAACAGAGCTACTAGGCTTCGATTCTATGTGCTACAATGTTGTTTATGCTCAGATGGGACGTGGCAAAACCGAGCGTATAGTAGCTCAGGCACTATCCTCTATCGCCGCTACCCTAGCGCGACTTGCTACCGACAACACCATGTTCCTAAATCAAAACTTCTCGTTTATATCATACCCTGCCGAGCTAACCACAGGTTCGAGTATCATGCCTCACAAGAAGAATCCTGACGTGTGGGAGCTTATACGTGGCAAGTGTAATATTATTCAAGGCTTGCCAAATCAGATAGCCATGATGACCGTGAACCTACCACTGGGATACAACCGTGATATGCAACTACTTAAGGAGTCTTTGTTCCCTGCCATAGCCGAGCTACGCAACTGTGTTCGCATGGCCACCTTCATGCTAGAGAATATATCTGTAAGAGAAAATATCCTTGACCACAAGATGTATGACTATATATTTAGCGTTGAGGTAGTTAACAAACTAGCTTATCAGGGCGTTCCTTTCCGCGAGGCCTACAAGAAAGTTGGTATGGACATCGAACACGGAGAGTTTTCTCCCGAGCGCAGCGTGAACCACACTCACGAGGGCAGCATAGGCAACCTATGTCTTGAGCAGGTGAGCGAGCTTATGAACCAAACCATCGCCTCTTTTGGCTTTGACAAAGTTTGCAAGGCAGAAAGCGAGCTAACAAAATAGTAAAATGAAACTTTGGGGTAACAAGTCGAAAGGGCCACAGCAGGCTCTTAAGGGTGAGAAGACAACGTTCGACCACCCTCAGCTAGGGCTTGTTACCCTAAATCGTTCATTAAGGGCCACGCGCATATCGCTCAGCGTTGATGCCAAGGCAAATGTAAAACTCACCATCCCCTACAACTACGACAAAAGTATGGGAATTAAGTTTCTGAACACTAAGATAGACTGGATTCTGGGAGCTATGCAGAGGGCCGAAAAGCGCAATGTCGAACGCAATAAAATCATCGAGCCACCTTTCTCAACTAAGTTTCACAGGCTAAGACTAGAGGCGCAGCAGCGCAGCAACGTGGGCATAGTAGTGTCTGATAATGAGCTTATTGTAAGCTACCCCTCGAATATGGATTACAAAAGTCCAAACATTCAAGCCATCATCTCTCAGGCCATAGAGAAGCTATGCCGTACTGAGGCACAGGGCTATCTCCCACAACGTGTAGAACAACTAGCACAATATTGCAGACAGAGGGAACCACGCTATAAGTGGCAATGTGGCAAAGTCAGCGTACGCAAGGCACGCACCCGCTGGGGAAGTTGTGCTGCGAACAACAACCTCTCTCTCAACATAAGCCTTATGCTACTGCCCGACAGACTCATAGACTATGTTATTCTGCACGAGCTGACACACACCGTGCACAAGAATCACTCTAGCGACTTTCACAATCTGCTAGACAGGTTATTAATGGGGAACGAAGCCGCCCTGAGCAAGGAAATGAAAAACTTCAGAACCATGAAGTAAGGCTACTCCTGCTGCAAAGCAACCTTTAGAACATCGTCAATCTCAGCGATATAGTAGTAGAAGGCATTATCCTCAAGCGGTGTATTGCGCCCAACAATAGCCTTAAGCTGAGGCAATAGAAGCTTGCGGTCGCTAGACAACGAGGAAGCATTCACGCCCTTAGAATTTGCACGCACATAGTTCACAAACTCAGCATATATATCGTTTGCTTTATAGAAGTCATCCAGCTCAGAGAGAGTCTGTATCTTATTCAGCTGCTCGCGGTGAGCATCACAGAACTTAAGCGCGAAGCGGTAAATAAGATTCTCCCTTAGTATGTTCTGCATGTTTCTAGAATAGCGTGTAGAGTCGGCTGGCACAAACTTATCAGGCATAATGCCACCACCGCCATAGACGATGCGACCCTCGGGCGTTGTGAAGCGCAAGGTAGAATCAAACTTGATGCTATCGGCATTAAAGAACTCGTCGTGCATATATCTATCAAGCACTTCTTCCTCATACTTGTCGCTACCATTGTCATAAGGTTTTTGAATGGAGCGTCCCGTTGGAGTATAGTACCTTGCAACAGTAAGCCTTACGGCTGAGCCATCAGAGAAAGGCACCTGCTCCTGAACCAGACCCTTGCCAAACGAGCGACGACCGATAATCATGGCGCGGTCATTATCCTGCATAGCACCAGAGAGTATCTCGCTAGATGAGGCACTGCCCTCGTCAATAAGCATCATGAGTTCTACGTCGCTAAACTGACCCTGCCCATCACTATACTGGCGAGTCTGACGTTTATTTTTATCCTCGGTATAGACTATAAGTTTGTTGGCAGCCAAGAACTCGTTGGCTATCATAATAGCTTGATCCAAAAAGCCTCCTGAATTGCCCCTAAGGTCGAAAATAAGGCGTGTCATGCCCTGCTGCTTGAAGCTTGCCAATGCCTCGATAAGTTCTTTGTAAGAGGTGCGCGAGAAACGAGACAGCTTAACAAAGCCCACCTGTGGAGCTATCATAAATGCAGCATCAAGACTCTTGATTGGAATAACACCACGGATAACAGGGATGGTCATGTTGCTACTCACGCCCGAACGCTCAATCAGAAGGTTTACCTCCGTATCGCGTGGACCACGCAATAATTTGACAACACTATCTTGAGGCATGCTCTGCCCTGCAATATTCTTGTCGTCTACTTTGATTATTCTATCTCCAGCGACTATTCCTGCCTTGAAGCTAGGTCCTCCGCTGATAACATTGAGCACCACAACAGTGTCTGTCATCATATTGAACACCACGCCTATACCATCGAACTTGCCATCCAAGGCCTCGTTTGCATCCGACATATCTTCGTAGGGGATATACACAGAGTGAGGGTCCAGCTCGGCTAATATCTCAGGAATAATCTTCTCCTGAATATCATTGATAGAAACCGAATCGACATAGTTGTGCTCTATGAGCTTTAGTAGATAGGATGTTTTTGTTTCCGCCGTGCGGGCCACTTTTGAAGGGGCTGTACGATTTGGGGATATATATAGACCCAGGTACATACCTACAACTATGCTTGCAGCAATAATCGTAGGCATTATTATTTTTTTGACAGGATTTTTATACATAATGCTTATGTTGGGGTTACTTTACAAGTGAGTAGCTTAAGCCTATACTTAGCGAGTACTTAAACTGCACTTGTTCGGGTCGTGGCGTGACAGCCGATTTGTCATAGAATGACAGAAGATAAAATGTTGCTGTAAGGTATTTTGTCGGAGAAAAATCTAGCGTATTCTCCCAACGTACGATAGGGTCAGACTTGAAGTTGGTGAAGGAATAGACATTGCTCTGGTAGCGCACCATCTCTTTCTTGCCAAATTTCTTGTCAAAGGCGATACGGATTGATGGACCAAGTTCACTCTTAAAATGACTTCCTGCATCCACACCTGCCGTACCTGCTGCCGACAGAGAATCATCCATTACGATAACCATATTTCCCGTTGCTGGAGAAAGACTTATCTCGAATGGCGAACCCTCTTTTTTATAGTTGAAACCAAGGGCCACATCAGAGTATGCAGGCGAAAGGAAGGTCGATATCAACGTTTTGTCTGTTATGGATGTATATCCGTTGGCAAACTGGCTACGGAAGTTTACAGAACCTCCATACGACCATGAGTCCTTGATGGTCCATGCCATCTGCCAGCTAAACTGAAACTCATCCTCGTTTTTGAAGACCTCACTATCTATGACATTGACACCATAACGAGCAGAGAATCCCGTTGTTACGGTCATAGTTTCTTTCTTATACTCGTGCTTTATAGAGAAGGTTGAGCGGCCCGTAAAGGTGTTTGTACCGCCCGACTCCCAGTTGTCGAATGCTGTTTGCGAAACCTGAAGCGTCGCTCCTAGCTCCATCTTGTTTCTATCCTTGCGCAGTTGCAGTTTCTCGGCACGCCACTTGGCTGCACTGAAATATGGATTATAAAGGGAGTCGACCATGGCAACGGTATCTATGACCACTGTTCCCTGCAAGTCTCTTTCTTCGGTTGATATTGAGAATTGTGCTTTGGCTGATGTTGACACTAGTAGTGCTAGAGCCACTAAAGCAAAAAATATTTTCTTCATAATTATTTTATAGTTTTACGGTTACAAAGGTACGAAAAATACACTTTATTCAAAACGCTTTAACTCAATAAAAACGTATAACCAATGCACGCAATAATGCAGGTTTAGGGCAATTATTTATGTCTTTAGGGGTGATATTGCTCTAAAATTAGATTTTGTATAGACAATTTTGTATAAAATAAGGAGCAATATCTTAGTATCCGTGTATTTTTTGTAACTTTGCCTCTGGTGAGCAAATTTCTATTCTAGGGGTAGATTATAGCTCTAATTACAGACAATAAGATGAGTATCAAAACAGATTTTTTAGTTATAGGTAGTGGCATTGCAGGCCTTACCTACGCGCTTAAAGCAGCGGAGCACGGCAAAGTACTCCTTATCACAAAAAGCGACATTAGCGAGACCAACACTAGTTTCGCTCAGGGTGGCATCGCAGCGGTAACCTACGACCCAGACACCATCGAAAACCATATAGCCGACACACTGATATGTGGCGCGGGGCAATGCAACGAGGATGCAGTGAGACACGTTGTTACCAACGCTCCTAGGATGATTAAGCAACTTATAGACTGGGGTACAAAATTTGATAAAGACGGCAGAGGTCTCTATGAACTTGCCCGCGAGGGAGGACATACTCAGAGCCGCATACTCCACCACCAAGATATTACAGGTGCCGAGATTCAACGCGCACTAGTCTATCAAGTCAAAAGACACAAAAACATAGAAGTCAGAGAACACCACTTTGCTGTGGATCTGCTTACCCAGCACCACTTGGGCCAGCTAGTGAAAAAAACCAGCTCAGATATTACTTGCTATGGTGCCTATGTTCTGAACATGAAAAAGAACGAGGTCATAAAGATTCTTTCTAAGGTTACTGTGCTTGCATCTGGAGGTATAGGCAACTGCTACCACACAACGACAAACCCTTCTGTGGCAACAGGAGACGGCATAGCCATGGTACATAGAGCCAAGGGTCAGATAGACAATATGGAGTTCATTCAGTTCCACCCAACCTCTCTGTACAACCCTGGGGAGAGACCTTCATTCCTTATCACCGAGGCCATGCGTGGTTTTGGCGGCATACTCAAGCTTCAGAACGGCAAGGAGTTTATGCACAAGTATCACCACATGGGCTCGCTAGCTCCACGCGATATAGTATCGCGAAGCATAGACAACGAGATGAAGATGAGCGGCGACGACTTTGTGTATCTAGACATCACGCACAAAGACCCTAAGGCAGTTATTGCCCACTTCCCAAATATCTACGAGAAGTGTCTTTCCATTGGCATAGACCTTACAAAAGACATGATACCTGTTGTGCCTGCCGCGCACTACTGCTGTGGCGGAATCAAGGTAGACCTCAATGGTCAGACATCTATCAAGCACCTTTATAGCCTTGGCGAGACATCATCGACAGGACTACATGGAGCCAACCGCCTAGCTTCAAACTCGCTTAGCGAGGCTGCGGTATATGCCGACAGTGCAGCTAGCCACTCGACAGAACTTATCGGCAGCATAGAATTTGAAGAGAGTATTCCAGACTGGGACTATGAGGGAACCACCATACCTGACGAGATGGTTCTTATAACTCAGGCCTATAAAGAGATGCAACAAATCATGAGCAACTATGTTGGCATCGTTCGCTCAGACATGAGGCTTGAGCGTGCCAATCGCCGCCTAGCCATCATCTTTGACGAGACCGAAGAGTTATACACAACATCGACACTAAGCCAAAGCCTTTGCGAACTACGCAATATGATAGCCGTGGCCTACTTAATAATTAAACAAGCAAAAGAGTTGAAACAGAGCGTGGGTTCACACTACTCTCTAGATTACCCTCTTGTAAAACCGAACATCAATAAAGAATAAATGGGATTAACCGAAGAGATTAACCGCCGCAGGACCTTCGCCATCATCTCTCACCCAGATGCTGGTAAGACCACACTAACCGAGAAACTTCTACTTTTTGGTGGCGCGATACACGTTGCCGGAGCAGTAAAATCTAACAAGATAAAAAAAGGTGCTACATCCGACTTTATGGAGATTGAGCGTCAGAGAGGTATCTCTGTTGCTACCTCTGTTATGGGCTTTGAGTACAAAGGAATAAAAATCAACATTCTTGATACCCCAGGCCATGAGGACTTTGCCGAGGACACTTACCGCACACTTACTGCCGTAGATAGCGTAATTATCGTTGTCGATGGAGCCAAAGGTGTCGAGCGTCAAACGCGCAAGCTTATGGAGGTATGCCGTATGCGCAAAACACCTGTGATGGTCTTTATCAACAAGATGGACCGCCCAAGCAAGGACCCATTCGACCTTATGGACGATATCGAGAGTGAGCTTCAGATTAAGGCCTGCCCTCTTGCGTGGCCAATAAGCAATGGTAATACTTTCAAAGGAGTTTACAACATCTACAAACAAAACCTATCTCTGTTTGTCTCTGATGACAAGACCAGACTCGAAGAGGGAGATATTGTTAACATGTCCCTTGACAACCCAGATATAGACAAGTACATATCACCTTTCACCGAGACCATACGCGAGGAGGCTACTCTTATCGACGAGGTATATCCTCACTTTGATTTGGAGGCTTATCGTCGTGGTGAGGTTGCGCCGCTATTCTTTGGTAGCGCGCTTAACAACTTTGGTGTGGCCGAGCTTTTGGATTGCTTTATCGACATAGCTCCATCACCGCGAAGCTCAACAACTCTGCAACGCGAGATAGACCCTTATGAGCAGAAGATGACAGGCTTCATTTTCAAGATACACGCCAATATGGACCCTAACCATCGCGACCGTATCGCCTTTATGAAAATATGCTCGGGCAAGTTTGAGCGCAACAAGGCCTACCTCCACACTGGCATAGGCAAGAACCTCAAGTTCTCGTCTCCCACAGCCTTTATGGCCGAGAAGAAATCTATTATCGACGAGGCTTTCCCTGGCGATATTGTGGGTCTTCACGACACTGGCAACTTCAAGATTGGAGATACCCTAACCGAAGGCGAGAAACTTAAATTCACGGGTATACCTAGCTTCTCACCTGAGCTATTCCGCTACATAGAAAATGCCGACCCTCAGAAGTTCAAGCAGCTAGCAAAGGGAGTAGACCAACTTATGGACGAGGGTGTGGCCCAGCTATTCATCAACAAAATGAATGGCCGCAAGATTATCGGCACAGTTGGTGCTCTTCAGTTTGAGGTTATACAATACCGCCTAGAGCATGAGTATAGCGCGATGTGTAAGTACGAGCCTATACAGATACACAAAGCCTGTTGGATAGAGTCTGACAACAAAGAACAACTGGAGGACTTCCGCAAGCGCAAATACAATAACATGGCTACCGACAAGTATGGACGCGAGGTCTTTTTGGCCGACACATCCTATGCTCTGTCTATGGCCATAGATAAGTTCCCTGATATAAAATTCCACTTTACATCAGAGTTTTAGAAAAAAATTTGTTACCTTAGCAACATAAATATATATCAATATGACGCCCAATCTGTCTGAACAAGAAATCATAAGACGCAACTCCCTTAACGAGTTACGTAAATTAGGCATCGAGCCTTACCCAGCAGCTAAGTATGAAGTTACGGCCAATGCTGCACAAATAACAAAAGAGTTTGACCCTGAGAAAAACAACTTACAGAACATAACAATCGCAGGACGAATCATGAGCCGCCGCATTATGGGTAGCGCATCTTTCTTCGAGATTCAGGACCACACAGGAAAGATTCAAGTATATATCCGTCGCGACGACGTATGTCCTGAGGGTGATTCGACACTATACAACACAGTATTCAAAAAGCTACTTGACATAGGTGATATTATCGGTGTCGAGGGTTTTGTGTTCATAACTCAAACTGGCGAACTGTCGGTTCACTGCCAGAAGTTCACTGTACTTAGCAAATCACTACGCCCACTGCCTATCGTAAAAGAAAAGGACGGCGAGGTGTATGATGCTTTTAGCGATCCAGAGTTGCGCTACCGCCAACGCTATGTTGACCTTATCGTAAACCCTCACGTTAAAGAAACATTCTTGCAACGTAGCAAGATTATCAATACCATGCGCTCGTTCTTCAACGAGAAAGGATATGCCGAGGTCGAGACGCCAATACTTCAACCTATACCTGGTGGAGCTACGGCACGCCCATTCATCACTCACCACAACGCACTAGACATCCCTCTTTATATGCGTATTGCCAACGAGCTTTACCTAAAGAGACTTATCGTGGGTGGCTTTGACGGTGTTTATGAATTTGCTAAGGACTTCCGCAACGAGGGTATGGACCGCACTCACAATCCAGAGTTCACCGTTCTAGAGATTTATGTAGCCTACAAGGACTACTTGTGGATGATGGAATTTGTGGAACAAATGTTGGAGAGAGTAGCCATGGCACTCCATGGCACCACAGACGTACAGATTGGCGAGCAGATGATTAGCTTCAAGGCTCCATTCCGTCGCCTAAGCATGACAGACGCTATAAAAGAAAAAACAGGCTTTGACATTACAGGCAAGAGCGAGGCTGAGCTACGCGAGGCATGCCAGAACCTGAAAGTCGAAATCAACCCTACTATGGGTAAAGGTAAACTTATAGATGCTATCTTCGGCACTTTCTGCGAGGATTCACTTATACAGCCAACCTTCATCATCGACTACCCAATAGATATGTCGCCACTATGCAAGCGTCACCGCGAGAACAGCGAGCTAACAGAGCGTTTCGAGCTATTTGTAAATGGCAAGGAGCTATGTAATGCTTACTCTGAGCTTAACGACCCTATCGACCAGCTAGACCGCTTCCAAGAGCAGTTGCGCCTAAGCGAGAACGGTGATGACGAGGCTATGTTCATTGACATGGACTTTGTGCGTGCACTAGAATACGGCATGCCAACATGTTCTGGTATGGGTATAGGTATCGACCGACTAACAATGTTTATGACAAATAATCAATCTATTCAGGATGTGTTATTCTTCCCACAGATGCGCCCAGAGAAGAAAGTTGTAAATGACCCAGTTGAGGCTTACACGGCAATCGGAGTCCCAGAAGAATGGGTAGAGGTGATACAGAAAATGGGATATATCACAGTTGCATCGCTTGGCAAGCTGTCAGCAGGCAAGTTCTTTAACGAGCTTTGTGGCTTCAACAAGAAGAACAAGCTAGGTCTTAAAGCACCATCAGCTGACGATGTTAAAGCATGGATAGAAGCAAACCAATAATTAAAATTATAACCTTATGAGAAAACAAATTGTAGCAGGAAACTGGAAGATGAACACAACACCAGCACAAGGTGTTGAGCTAATCAAGAGTGTAGCCAGTCTGAAATCTGAGATTCAGGGACCAGTAGAACTTATCGTATGCCCACCATTCACTCACTTGAGCGAAGTGGCAAAAATAGCTAAAGTATCGGGAGTGGGCGTAGGTGCCCAGAACTGTGCAGACAAGGCTTCGGGAGCATACACAGGTGAAATTTCGGCTAGCATGATTGCATCTCTAGCTGTTGAGTACGTAATTCTTGGACACTCTGAGCGTCGCGAGTATTATGGTGAGAACAGCCAGACACTAAAAAGCAAAATTGCTCTCTGCTACGAGAATGGTTTGACTCCTATATACTGCGTTGGTGAGACCCTAGAGCAGCGCGAGGCTGACAAGCACTTCGAGATTATCAAGGCTCAACTTGTTGAGGTTTTGTCTGATATTACCGAAGAGCAGTTCAGCAAGCTTATAGTTGCTTATGAGCCTGTATGGGCCATAGGAACTGGCAAGACGGCATCTGCTGATCAGGCACAAGAGATTCACGCTTACATACGTCAGGTGCTAACAACGATGTTTGGAGATGCAGCAGCCTCAACACCTATACTATATGGTGGTAGCTGCAAGCCTTCTAATGCAGTAGAGATATTTGCTAAGGAAGATGTTGACGGTGGTCTTATCGGTGGCGCAGCCCTTGTAGCCCAAGACTTTATAGATATCGCCAAGGCACACGGGGCACAATAAAGGTATAACGTACAGAGGATAATTAATCTAAATTAGATTTACGAGACTCTAGCTATACACCCATGGCTTGTGTGGCACACAACATATAGAGATAATAAGTTCTAATATAAATAATGAGCTATTCTTAATTGAAAGAATAGCTCATTATTATTTATACAACTACTAAAAGTCCTATCCTAGCAGTTCTTTTAATTCCTTGCTTATAACACCGTGCTCGAGGGTCTGATTAAGCAGCTGCTGCTCCATATCGTCGGGCGGAAGAATCACTTCCTGAGCAGAGCCGTTATTTATAAGGTACTCGACCCCAAGGTTATGCAACGACAATGTTGCATCTATATATTTTAGCTGTGTTGGCTCATCGAGAATAAAGTTCAGGCTGTCCTTTGCTGCCAAGATTCTGCTCGCAGCAAACGAGTCTCCATACTCATCTTCGGCACCCATATTGGCCAACAACACATCAGAAGTACTAAGCTCTGCCGCCGACAGTGTGCGCTCGACAGCACCACGCTGCCCTATTGCCGTAACCATGGCATAGCACCCCAGGACCTCTCTGGTAACCAGCTCCCTATCGCGGTAATCGACTACCTTATGTGCCTGTTCGACAACATAATCGGGCAACAATGCTGGGTCACTAACAACGACAACCTCAACGCCTCGCGTCTGCGCAGCCTTAAAGATACCCTGCCCTACCTTACCACAACCAAACAGAGCCAAAGTTCGTCCCTGCCAGTTGTTATAACCAAGATAGTCCATGGCGCGAAAATAGCCCTCGCCCGTGCCGATACATGTCTCTATCATCTTAATTCGTCCACCATCGGCCATAAACACTCTCTGACCGCTTTCTTTATACAGTTCAGCACCCGAGCGTGTCAACTCGACCCTGCCCAAGCGAGCACCAAAAAACATGAACTGTGCAGCACAATCCATGATAATATCAAAGTCACGCGGAGTAGAATCGTTTCTGACCAGCTCTATGCCAGCCTCACGAACAAGCTCCAGCAGCTGCTCCGAAGTAGACGAACTAGGGTTCTGGCCTATCGACAAACTGGCACCAGCATATATAAGGTTCATGTACTTATATATGGAGTTGCGACACAAGGGCGTGGCATCCAATATCTCAAGCCCCTCAAGAGGTCTCGTCTTGGCCCACTCTGCTCTCTGCAAAGATAGCGTCGGGTACTCCTTTTCGCTATACTCTGTTGCAAAATATTGCTCTAGTTTAGAATACTGCTCCATCATCGTGTCTTATTATATATTGCCTCTAGGCGGTTGGTTTTGAAATATTGGTATGTTCCACGAACAATAATATGCAGAGTGAATGCTGCCCACAACGCGTTATTTCCTATCACAGGTTGCAAGCCATAGAATGTTGCGAAGTAAACGGCCGTGGACCACAACATCGAGTTACGCATAATATCGGTTATCGTTGCACCGACCATAACCCCATCGAGCATAAAGGGCATAGCACCTATTATAGGAATGATGATAACCCACCATATATATTGTGATGCTATGGCCATAACCTGAGCGTGACTCTCACCCTCGGCCATAAACATATCTAGAATATCTTTCCACCACACAAGGTACAGACCCACAAAAGCAACTCCGATAATCAGCGACCACTTAAGGCATTTCTGCACACAGCTAACCAGCGACGCACGATCCTTAGCTCCCACGAACCTGCCAGTCAGAGCCTCGGCAGAGTAAGCAAAGCCATCTGTCATATATGCAAACAAGGTAAATAGCTCAAGAAGCAAGGCGTTTACAGCCAAGATATTTTTGTCGCCCATTCGAGCAGAGAAAGCTGTGAAGGTGAAATACACAACCACATTGCACGCTGTACGAACGATAATATCGCTATTAACAGAAAACAGTTCTTTAAGTGCCGATGATGCAAATATGTTAGATACATTCTTGAATATCAGCGTCTTGCCATAGCGAAAAACAAGTAGGATTACCGAAATCATGACTCCAATCCACTGAGACACAACCGAAGCCATAGCGATACCCGTAACACCCATGCCATATTTGTTGGCAAAGATAAGGCTCAGCACAACATGCAGGGTATTGATAAATATCGCCACACCCATAGGGATAATAGCGTTCTGCATACCATTGAACCAACCATGGAATGCAAAGAGCATGATGCCCGCGGGAATTGCCCAGATACGCGTTTTGGTATATTCCAAAGCTATGTCTCCACCATTCATAAGCCCGACAGTAACCCTAGATATAGGGTTCTGGAAGATAAGAATCATAATGCCCATAAACAGAGAGATGGCCATGGCGCGAATCAACATGTTGCTAGTCTCCTGAAAATCACCACGCCCATAGGCCTGAGCAGTAAGCCCGCTGGTGCCCATACGAATAAAGCTGCTACTCCAATAAATCAAATTGAAAATAGATGCACCTATGGCCAGCTCGCCAATAAGTAGTGCCGAGTTACCCTCAAGGTGTCCTGCTATTGCGGTACTCACAATACCCATCAAGGGCACTGTGATGTTAGAGATTATATTTGGAATCGCTATGCGAAGAATGGCTTTATTCATCTATGTTATATATTAGAGGCGCAAAGGTAGCATATTTTTTCGAGAAATTATCTAGATGCTCTACCCCTCAAAAAAACACAAGGAGCGACTACGCAAAAGTAATCGCTCCCTGATTGTATATCTTTTACCAGACTACTATTTCTTTGTAGCAGCGTATTTCTCGTTCAAGCCTTTAAGAACATCTGCTGTGATATCCAATTTTGGATTAGCATTGTAAACAGGACCAGAAGCGTTAGTGCTGATGATGATACCATAACGGTAGTCCTTGTTAAATTCTTTTAGGTATTCAGTGATAGAATAGTGGATATTGTTCAACATTACTTGCTCCTCTTCTGAAAGCTCTGCCAAAACTTGGTCACGTTGTTGAACAAATGTCTGTTGCTTAGTAGTTAGTTGTTGCTCTAGTTCAGCTGCCTGAGCGCGAGTAACAAGACCTTTTTGTACTTTCTCTTGGTAGCTACGTACATCATTCTCTAGAGAACGGCCCTTGGCTGTAAGATCGCTATCTGCCTTAGTAGCTTTTGACTCGAAAGAGGTTCTAAGGTCTAAGTACATATTGTAGCCGCTAACCAAAGAATCAATATTGAAGTATGCAACATCGCTACTTGCTACCGATTCAGCAGCAGGAGCTGTTGTAGATACGGTTTGATTTTTGTCTGCACAACCTACTGCAAACATCATTGCAGCAGCTGAAGCAACTAAAAGTAATTTTTTCATCGTAATTAATATTGTTTATTAGGCTACAAATATATAACTTTTGCGTTATGATAACAATTTTTACAAGATAACTTTTGAAAATTTTAGTTTATATTTGCAGTTATAGATTAAAATTAGCTAGACATGTACGAATATATAAGCGGCAAGGTTGCCGAACTAACACCAACTTATGCAGTTATAGATTGTTCTGGAGTGGGATATTTCCTCAACATTTCTCTACAAACATACTCAGAGATAGGCTCTCTATCTGAGTTCAAGCTATATGTTCATTACATAGTGCGCGAAGATGTGCAAGTATTCTATGGCTTTAGCAGCAAGCAGGAGCGCGAACTATTTCGCTCATTGATAAGCGTTTCGGGCGTGGGTGGCGGAACCGCACGCATGATTCTATCTACCTACCAAACCGCAGAGCTAGAGAACATCATCGTTCAAGGCAACTCCTCTCTACTTAGCAAGGTCAAGGGACTTGGCGTCAAAACATCGCAGAAGATTATCGTCGAACTGAGAGACAAGATTCAAAAAGGAAGCACCCCAGTGTCACTATCAAGCGTCACAGCGGCCGCCTCAAGCGCGAGCTTTGACGAGGCTGTGGCCGCGCTTCTGATGCTTGGATTCACAAAGCAGGCCTCCGAAAAGGCCATACTTTCTGTTATCAAGGAGAACCCTGCTGCCGCAGTTGAGCAGGTGGTACGTCTATCGCTTAAGAAGATGTAGAACCCTAGTTCTTAACACCCTTAAGCATTGCCCAGCCGTCTTTTTCGAGTTTGCTAGATATGCTCACTCCAACCTCAGCACACTTGTTTGTTATGGTCTGAATATCGTTTTGCAGGATTCCACTAAGAAGTATCACCCCGCCAGAAACAAGTGTTGCTGCATAGCGGCGCAAGTCATTAAGCAAAATATTACGGTTTATGTTGGCTAGTATAAAGTCATAGCTACGACCCTCGATAGTGCTGGCATCACCCAAGATAGGGGTCACAAGACCGCTGACACCATTCTGCTCTATATTCTCGCCACAGTTTTCATAGGCCCACTCATCAATATCTATGGCATCGACGCTCTGTGCTCCAAGCTTAGCCGCAAGTATAGCCAACACACCTGTGCCACTACCCATATCAAGGCCTAAAGCACCATCAAAAAGCTCCTTGCCACCATCCAAGATGCCACATACCATAAGGAAGGTCGTGGCATGGTGGCCCGTACCGAAGGACATCTTAGGCATAATAACAACCTCGTGTTCATAACCCTCAACACTATCATGAAAAGGCGCGCGTATCAGACAGCGTCCATCAACATCAATCTCAGGGAAGTTAGATTCCCAAAGGGCATTCCAGTTCTGAGCCTCAATCTTAGTCTTGTAATATACAAAGCCCAAATCCTGCACAAGCTGCTCTATGTCGTCTCTAAACTGACTCTCAAGAACAGAGGTAATATAGCACTTCACGCCTTGCTCGTCTTGTTCAAACGACTCGAAACCAACCTCGGCAAGCTCGGCCATAACTATCTCCGCGCTCTGCTCAGAGGGTGTTTCAAAAAAATATTCAAAATAATCCATAGTAGAATGTTTGTTTTAACTGCAAATGTAGTAATTTTATCAGTATGAATTGGGAAAAACATATTACAGATTTCGAGGTTTACCTATCTCTAGAGAAAAGACTCTCTAAAAATACCACTGTGGGCTATGTTCACGACATAAAAGTTTTTGCAGAATATATGCAGGAGCAATATCAGTGTACCCCAAATCAGGTTCTATCTCAGCACATAGAATCATTTCTCGCCACTCTACTCGACCGTAAGCTTTCTAAGACCTCTCAGGCCAGAATGTTAAGCAGCCTAAGGAGCTTCTACAAGTTCATGCTTTTGAACAAGCATATAGAAACCATGCCCACAGAATTTATCGACAACCCAAAGATAGGGCGCAAACTGCCCGAAGTGCTATCAGCAAAAGAAATAGATGATATAATAAACGCCATAGATTTAAGCGATAAATTTGGCCACCGCAACCAAGCCATAGTAGAAACTCTCTACGGCTGTGGGCTGCGCGTAAGCGAGCTTACAACACTTCGCCTGTCAGATTTGTTCTTCAATGATGGATTCATTAGAGTCATAGGCAAGGGCAACAAGCAACGCCTAGTGCCCATAGGTGAAGGTGCGATAAAAAGCATAGAACTATATATCAGCTGCCGCAAGCTGCTCAAGTACAGCCCCAAAAGTGGGGACATACTCTTTCTAAACAACAATGGACACCCACTGACTCGCGTAATGATATTCTACATAGTAAGAGACGCTGCTATCAGGGCAGGCATAACAAAGCACATCAGCCCACACACCTTTCGTCATTCCTTTGCCACCCACCTACTAGAGGGGGGAGTCGACATACGACAAGTGCAGGAGATGTTGGGCCACGAGTCCATAATAACAACAGAGATTTATACTCACCTCGACCGCAAGCATCTGCGCGACACCCTAGCCAAGTTCCACCCACTGGGCGAGAACAACTAACTAGCGAGATGCCACACCTAGGTCCTTCTGACCAAAGGTAGGCCAATCACCACGAGCGCGCAACACCTGCTCTATGATGTCACGACCGCATCCCTCACCGCCCTTGCACTGAGAAACATAGCGCGCAGCACTGATAACCTCAACAGCGGCATCAGAGGGACAGGCACTCATATCTAGATACATCATAGGCTCAACATCGGGAATATCGTCACCCATATATATAACCTCGTCTCTGCCCAGGCTAAGCTTGCCCAACAGGTCTTTCATGGCATCGAGCTTCTCATAGCAGTTCATGTATATATGCTCGTTCTTTATGCCCAAGACCTCTAGCCTCAACTTCAAACAGTGACCTCTGCCACCAGTGATTATAGCCACCGTATAACCTTGTTTCAAGGCATACGATATAGCGAAACCATCGCGCGCACAGAACCTACGTATAAAATCGCCATCGGCAGTAACTGTGATACCGCCATCTGTAAGCACGCCATCGACGTCGAAAACAAAGGCCTTAATTTTTGCTATATCTTCTTTGAAGTTTCCCATATATTTTGACTTAAGATTTTATAAATATTTTTCAGCACTGGCTCATTGTCTAGCATCTCTAGATGTCTGGTCTTAGTGCGAAAATCGTTTCTTACTGCTGGTCCCGTCTGCACATCCACTGCTCGCTCGCTCTGCATAGCCTTCTCTATCGTCTGCTCTACCAGTGGGCGCAATAGGCTATTGTCTACCTTGGCCGAGCTACAAAGCTGCTCTGAGATGACCAACATGTGATTGATAAAGTTGCACGCAAATACGGCTGCAACATGTATTCTCATTCGCTGCTCTGAGTTAACCTCAAAGATATTATCCGACAATGCTCCAGCAACAGCACGCACAGCCTTTAGTGTTAATATGTTGTTTGCCTCAATAAGAAATGGCGTGGTCTTAAGATTTACATCTATGCCCTTGGAGAATGTTTGCAGCGGATAAAGAACACCCTTATTTCTTACATGAACACCAATCTCATCCATGCTAACGCTGCCCGCCGTATGAACAACAATATCATCGGGAGCAAAATCTATTTTTGAGATAAGGGTACTTATAACCCCATCGCTCACAGCAACAATATACATATCAGCCTTACACAAAGCCCTAGGGTCGTTGGTAGTACTACAACCATCAACCTTGCTGGCTATCTTCGAGCCTTCTATCATATTGCGTGCAAAAACCTGCACTACTTTAATTTGGGTTTGAGCTAGTTTTTCTACCAGAGCAGAGGCAACATTACCGCTTCCTATTATAACTACGTTCATAGCAAGTGTTTAGATTTTTATATCTACAAGAGGGATATTTTGGGGTGAGTTCTTAATCAAATCGTTCAACTGTTCGGTAATGCTTTCTATCTTGACAAATTCTTTGCTCTGTTCAAGATTCAGCTCGTGACCTCCATTATTTTCTACTCGCGAGAGAACGTCTGTGATGGTCAAGCCACTAACATCCATTGCTGGCAGGTAGGTGTTGACCTTATTATTATCATTATATATAGATACTATAAGTTCGGCTTTCTCCAAATCGAACAATGCCTCACGGGCCATCCTCACAGGTATTCCCAGCTCCTTGGATATCGATTCGGAGTTGAGCGGTGGCAACATATCCACAAAATGACGAGATATGATATACATCACGCAAAGGTTGATTTTACGTCGATAGTCATAGCTAACCTCTGAGACCAGCTTCTCATATTCATACTTACCGACATTCTGGTAGGCAAACGACAGCTCGGCACCAACAAGCAGTATCTGCCAGCTTGTTTGCAGCCATATCAAGAACAATGGCAAGGCAGCAAAGCTACCATAGATGGCATTGTAAGTCGATACCGACGACTGTATATAGATGTATATAACCTGAAAAATCTGAAATCCTGAGCCTGCGATAATACCTGCACTAAGGGCACTAGAGAACTTGACCTTTGTGTTGGGCATGACCTTATACACTACGGCAAACATCAACCACACCGCAATGACAGACATGCACCAAAAGAACCAGTCTCCAATCTGAGTGTCAGCCAGCGGCAGCGAGTTTTTCACATAAAGTATCATGCTATTGGATACGGTGAGCAGGATAGGCACCAAGAAGATGATGGCCGTATAATCGCTGAACATACGAGCTATGGAGCGTGATTTTTTGACCTCCCAGATACTATTAAACGCACCCTCGATATTACTAAAGACCTTCATTGCCGACCACAGCAACACCACCGAACCAACCGAGGCGATGATTCCTCCGCGCGTTCTCTCCAACATGGCGTGTGCAACTTCTATAAACTGATCTACGGCATAGTCATACTGTGGAAACTGTGCATAGAGATAATCATTTATGACCTTCTCTACCCCGAATCCCTTGGCCACGGCAAAAAACAGAGCAGCAACGGGCACAACCGCTACAATAGAGTAGAAGGCCAAGGCTGCCGAACGAGCCATGATGCTGTGCTCGCCAAAGCCCTGAAACATAAATAGAATGACCTTGAACTGACGAACAGCCCAACGCACCTTCTTAGATTTATATTCATGTTCGTGCTTGCGCCAGATTCCCTCTGTAACAAAGCTAAGGATTTTTTTCAGCATCAATAAAGGATTAATATACCACGAAACAAAGTTATAATTTTTTGCCTATAAAAACAATATAGCTCTCTTGTTTTATTCTTGTAAAAGCGATAAGATTGTCGCCTCCAATGGATATACCCATGCTTTTTGCCAGTGCGTCGTTGCTCATATTCATATTATGCTGCATCAGCGTGGCTCGCTTGATACCTCTAAGGCTCAACTCTTTTTTTAGTTTCTTGGCCTTAAACACCTCCATATTTTCTATCTCAAAGACACGACCAAAGAAGTTTTCGGGCAGATGGTTAGTAAAGCCATAACCGTTCTGCGAGTCGATAAAAGCATGCTCACCAAGGCTGCGAACATAGGACTCGACCATGCGCGCCTTGTACATAGCCACATCGGGCAGCAGCATATATTTATATGGCAGCGCAAAGGCAGCTCCATTATCACACTTATAGCCTAAATCGAAGCATCGTTGGCCAAGCTCGCTAGAGACGACCTGCACGCGTGCCTTGCTCTGACTACCAAAAGTTCTATCTACAACGACCTCCTTACATTCTGCGCGCGAGGACACCACCTGCGCCTCTACGCCCTGCTCTCCAAACACAGCGAACAGCTCGCTGACCTCGAACAGTGGCGAGCACTTAACAACAACACGCCTTGCGCAAACTTCTATACTATCAAGCATAGGTACTATGTCGGGTGAGCAGCTTGCAAAACCAACGGTTTTCTTGCCCGCGCTATCGCGGCGTGCAGGGTCCACATACAGCAAATCGGCCTTGGGAGCATCGCCACTCAACACACTGCTTGCATACTCAGAAACAAAATCCTCAGAGTTTCCAGCCCTTACCTCAACATTATTAACACCCAAAAGGCTAAAGTTATAACGTGCAATATCTACCAGTAGCTCATTACGCTCTACGGTAATGACTCTATCAAAACGCCCAGCAAAATTTATTACATCCACACCCAAGCCACAAGTCAAATCTAAACACAAGGCTCCCGAATACTCCTTGGTCTTGGACACAATGCTGCTGCTCGACTGCTCAAAAGCCAACGGCTCTATGATGCAGCGATTAAGGTAGTAACTCGGAATCTTCGTTTTGGCGCGCTCCAAGTATTTTATCTGAGTGGCAAGCGTCGAGGCAAAAGAGCCAAACTCTCCACGCAGCTGCATGGCAGCACGAGCAGGGTCTGTATCTATATACTTGTTTATAGCCTCGCGGGCAGCAGGTGTCTTTAGAAATTCGAGTTCTTCAATCGTCATAAATTCCCTTTAGTATTTTTCTATATTCAACATATTTTATGATAGTCATAACCATTATCAGTACGCCATAATAAACCAGCACATCTGCACCTGTGAAGCGAACATCAAAACTAGCCAAGGACCACTGGGCGGCACAAATTACTATTTTATTCTGAATATTTGAAGCAAAAGATATTAGCCACGAGCACAATGGTTCAATAAAAGACAGCGGCAAGCACAGCCACAACAAAGTCGTAGAGACGATAGTAAACGAGAAAATAAGCAGAAGTGGCGTTATGAAAAGCCCTGCCACAGACAGAACCCCAAAGCTAAAACACAACAGTGGCAGAACCCCTATCTGAGCAGCTAAACCCACCATAAATAAAGACCAGAGATACCTCAGGGCCTTATTCTTGAACCTAACAACTTTGAGCAATCGAGGCAAGAAAAACAATATCGACAGCACCGCCATGAAAGACAGCTGAAAAGAAATGTCGTATAGCCACATCGGATTTACAACCAGCATAACTACGGCCGCAGCAGCAAGCACATTATATCTATCGACCTCGCGCGAGAAAGCCAAGGCCACCTGAAACAAAGACAGCATGATGGTAGCCCTTACGATAGAAGCCGACATCCCCGCAACCATAGCAAAGCCCCACAGGCCTGCAATGACCAACAAACTCTTGTACACATGTCCAAAGGGCAAGATTGGCATCCACCAGAACAAAAGCATCAAAACAGCAAATACAAAACCTGCATGCAGACCCGACACTGCTAGAAGGTGTGCCGTGCCAGTGCGAGCATAGGCATCTTTGAGGGACGTGCTCATGCTAGCTTTAGAACCCAAGGTCATTGCCTTGGCCAAGCACAAGCCAGCAGAATCCACATCTAGCCTATCAATGGTCTCAAGAGCGCACCTATTCATTCTGGACGAAAGGCCAAACCACCAAGGCATATCATCACTTCGAGAGAGCAGGTTCCTATCTGAGCCAACAAAAATATTATGGGTAAGCCCTCGCGCACTGATAAGCCTAATAAAGCTAGAACTTGTAGATTGCACAGGGTTGAGGTAGCTCCTTACCACTAGCCTCTCTCCAACATTCACATTTATCGAGGTATCTACATATAGGTTCACCCTCTGATATTCTTTATGCCAGCTCTGAGGCAGGCTATCTAGTGCATAGCTATTAATCTGAGCCGTAGCTCTATTCCAACGCCCCGAAACAGAAACCATATCATCCACGCTAAGGTCTATATAGAGTCTTTGATTCAGAGGGATAGTACTCGCAGGGCGGTTAATAATAGAGGCCACAGAACCTACAAGGACAATAGAAAATGTTGTATATATAGATTTCAGGAGAAAATCTTTTGTAAAAAATGCTATTACAGCTACAATAGCCAAGATAATGGAGGTAATAAGAAGCCCTAAATTCAAGAAGCCAGCAAATAAAATACCTAGAACAAATGCCAACAATATTCCTACAAAAGGACGCTTTCGACTGGGCTTGAACATAATCCACTAAAAAAACGGCATTGAACAAAAAGAGATAAGGTGGTATATTTCAGACGATTAATACCAATAAAAAAAGGGTAAGCTACTTATATCGCACCGCTACAACCACCTACCCTTGCTACCTTCCGGTCCTGGGGGAGTTCAGCAGGAGCTGGTCGTATAAGACTTACCCGAGTGCAAATGTAATCATTTTATTTTTTTTTGCAAAATATTTGTACCTTTGGGACGTAATTGATAATATTTCGATATGCTTGTCAAGATATATAACCAGAACCCAAACGAGAAAACTATCGCCCAAGTGGTAGATGTTCTCAACAACGATGGAGTGATAATCTACCCCACCGATAGCGTCTATGCGTTTGGCTGCTCGATAAATAGCGCCAAGGCCCTAGAACGCATCAAGGTTCTTACGGGTAAAGACACCAAGGATATATCTATCATGTGTGCCGATTTAAGCTCAATATCTGATTATGCTCGCATAGAGACACCAGTATTCAAATTACTAAAAAGAAACACCCCCGGACCTTTTACTTTTATACTCAACTCGTCGAACAAGGTGCCAGACAAGCTTCTTGCACGAAGAAAAGAGATAGGAGTAAGAATATCAAGCAACCCAGTTGCTATGGCCATAGTCGAGGCTCTGGGCAAACCCATGATAACGGCATCTGTGAAATCAGATGAGCAAGACATAGAATATATCACCGACCCCGAGCTTATACATGAGACATTTAGCAAGATTGTGAACATGGTTTTGGATGCAGGAATAGGCCTTGCCTCAGCAACAGCAATAGTGGACTGCCGCGAGGGAGAAGCTGTTATAATCCGCGAGGGAGCACAAGAATTAAAACTCTAACAACAATGACAATAGAAGAACTAAGAAAATCGTTTTGGAACGATGCTGCAAAGAATGGACTGATACTAGGACTAACACTAACAGCAATATCTGCACTGGCCGTAGTATGCAGATTCGACATAGACAGGCCCTACCTTGGCTCGGCCCTACAATATGGAGCTATGATATGTATGCTGGGCATGTTCTGCAAACAAAGGGGAATCAAGCACGACCCTAACGGATTTAATTACAGACAAAATATGGGCTACATCTTTGCCATAATGCTATTCACAGGCATCATAGCAGGAGTTTCTATCTACATACTACAACAATTTGTATTCCCGGATACTTACAAACAAATCATAGACCTTGCCATAGAGCGCGTGAAGGAGGACGGAGTGGAGATAGATCAGGCCGTTGTAAACCAAACCATGGCCATGGTAAAGAACCCATTTATTATGGTATTCTCTAGTATCATTAGCATGATAATAAATGGTGCTTTTATCGGTATATTCACCTCTATATTTACTCGTCGCATGCCTCAACCAACACAAGAGCAAGACAACACTCAGGCAAGCATATAATATAATCCAAAATGAACCCTAACTTATCAATCATAGTACCTCTCTACAACGAGGAGGAGTCTCTGCCAGAGCTAATCTCTTGGATAGACAGAGTATGCCTTGCCAACTCACTGAGCAAGGAAGTAATCTTCATCGACGACGGCAGCACCGACGACTCGTGGGAGGTAGTGAGCAAGCTCAAAGCACAGTACGACTGTATTCGAGCTATCAAATTTAGACGCAACTATGGCAAGTCGGCAGCCCTATACTGTGGCTTTGATGCAGCACTAGGCGATGTTATAATAACCATGGATGCCGACCTTCAGGACTCACCAGATGAGATACCAGAGCTATACAGAATGATAGTCGAGGATGGCTTTGATTTGGTGTCGGGATGGAAAAAAGTACGCCACGACCCTATGGGCAAGACCCTGCCTAGTCGCTTTTTCAACATGACCGCGCGCGTGGTATCAAAGATAAAGCTACATGACTTCAACTGCGGACTCAAAGCCTATCGCAAGAAGGTTATAAAAAGCATAGAGGTCTATGGAGAGATGCACCGCTATGTTCCAATCTTGGCCAAGTGGGCAGGATTCTCAAAGATAGGCGAGAAGGTTGTCGAGCACCACGCCCGCAAATATGGAGTTTCAAAATTTGGCTGGGAGCGCATGATTAAGGGGTACCTTGACCTTATCTCGGTAATGTTCATGTCGCGCTTTGGCAAAAGCCCTATGCACTTTTTTGGCAGCATAGGCTCCCTTATGTTCCTTGTAGGTGGAGGCACTACCGTATGGATGATAATATCTAAAATCATTGCCCAGAGCAAAGGTCTTATGTTTAGACCTATCACCGAGCAACCACTATTCTATATCGCCATTTTGGCTATCATACTTGGAGTACAGCTATTCCTAGCGGGTTTCTTGGGCGAGATGATTTTCCGCAACTCTTCAGATAGAAACAGATACCTAATAGACGAAAAATTATAATACTATGATACAACGAATTCAAACCATCTACCTACTTATTGTCTTGATTATGATGTCAATGACACTAACATGCAACCTAGCAACGTTCACCCTAGCCGACGCTGCTCAGAGCGGTATCCCTAGCGAAGTAACTTTCAAGGCCCTAGGAATCAGCGACGGAGAGCACACAACAAATATCAAAGCTACAATGTCTCTGGGCATACTTGCTTCGCTAACAGCAGCACTAGCTTTTATCTCTATTGTTTCTTTCAAGAAAAGACTTTTCCAAGTAAGACTATGTGCCATGCAAATGGTACTACTTGTGGGTGCCATAGGCTACACAATTTATTATCTTATCAACATGACTAAGATGATGGATAGCGTAGGAGATTATGCAACTCACATCTCTGTTGTTAACGGTGCTCCGCTAATAGCACTACTATTTGCGCGACTAGCCATGAAGGCCATCTTACGCGACGAATATCTAGTGCGTGGTGCCGACAGAATAAGATAATCTATATGAAGACACTTTATAAAAGAGCCTTAATAGCAGGTGTCTGCTTAGGTGTCATTGGAGCTGTTGTGGTAATCAAGAACGATCCTTATGGCAAGGCCGTAAGTCAAGACACCACAATAACCATAGCCTCTGGCAGCGACTTCAGCACCCTGAAGGACTCACTAAAAAGTAGCGGCGTTATAAACAACATGGCGACCTTTGAGCTTGTTGCACGACTGCGCTCGCTTGACCAAAGCGTGAAGGCAGGACACTACACCCTTAAACAAGGCGAGTCTTACATGAGCATAGTAAGAAAACTCAGAGCAGGTGAGCAGACCCCCGTGGACCTTACGTTCAATAATATACGCTCGCTAGAGCAGCTTGCAGGCGTCATATCTAAAAGCATAGAACCTGACTCTAGCTCTCTGGTAGCACTTATGAAAAGTGACTCAGTACAAAAGAGCTATGGTCTGGACCAAAGGACCATGATGGCCATGTTCATACCCGACACCTACGAGTTCTATTGGACCACCTCGGCAGGCAAGTTCATGGAGCGCATGTACAAGCAGTATGACAACTTTTGGAATGAGAAGCGCACCGCCCAGCTCAAAGCTCTTGGACTAACACGTATCGAGGCCATAACCCTTGCTTCTATCGTTTATGAGGAGAGTAAGATGGTTAAGGAGATGCCAACGATAGCTGGCGTGTATCTTAATAGGCTGCGTATAAAGATGCCTTTGCAGGCCGACCCAACAGTGAAGTTTGCCGTGGGCGACCCAACCCTAAAGCGCGTACTCTTTAAGCACCTAGAGGTCGACTCGCCATACAACACGTACAAATACAATGGACTGCCTCCTGGACCTATCGCCATGCCATCTGTGGCAGCCATAGAAAGCGTTCTGAACCCTCAGAAACACAACTATCTCTACTTCTGTGCCAAGGCCGACTTCTCTGGAGAACATGCTTTTGCCCGCACACTAAGCGAGCACAACCGCAATGCGGCGGCCTACTCTCGCGAGCTGAACAGACGCAAGATAAGATAGAGCTAGCGCGCCACTACCATTGCACGCGCCTTATCAACAAAGAAGCCTCTAACATACTTATAATCGCTAGACACAATAGGCACAAGTTCTATTGTGTCTTTGATTTTATAACGGTCTCCATGCAGGGCAATCTTAACAAGTACTAGATGGTTTTTGCGCAAAATCAAAAGGTGAATCTTACCCTTTACCACCATGACATCCATAAGACGAATCGGTTGCTGGGCGATAAACTCTAGAGGGTAGCTCCACTTACCGTCTCTCACAGAAGATATATAAATGCTCGATAGGTCTTGCTGCATAAAAGCGAAGAAAGAATAATAGCCTCGTCGTGTCACTCTCACAACCTCTAGCCTATCGAATGATATGGCGTTGTGCTTGATTTCTATCTTGCGACTCAGAGGTTCCATCTGCGTATCATCCAACTCTAGAGCTGCAAAGGCATAGCTCGCCCCACTAGGCAACCCATCCTTGAATGTATGATGATAGTACACGGCCACATTATCACGCGAAAGCTCACAAACACAATCAGCCGTACAGTAATCCATACCCAAGGGACCGATATACTCCCAGTCGCCTGTACCCGTGGGGGAATAGTAGCAACCCTGCTGCGAGTCCTTAGCAAAACACACAAAACCATCGTGCACCTTAAAAATCTGCATGCCTTGCATCTTCTTACTCTCAGACCAGCTATCTGAACACTCACCACCATAGCTCAGCATCTCCACACGCGATAGCGAGTCCCTGTGTCGATAGAACATCAAATGGCAGCTGTCGGATATATTTTTGACTATATTGGTGGTGCTGTCCCCCAGATCGACTATCACCTGAGAGTCTACCTTCATATCGCGAATGTTGACACTATACACCCTAGCGTAGTCTACATTAGAGCCAAAGGCTAACCCGCAAGCAAACAGCATGAACAATAAAAAAGTCCATTTAGAAAACAATGTATTTTCATAAAAGGACTTTTTCATTATAATTATTTTTTAGTTTTTAACATCTCGGAGCCGCTGAGTAAACACAGGCGGAATATCGCGCCCATTCCATTTTGCAACTATTGTGCCTTGATGCAACACTACTACGCCGAAATTGGCGCGCAACAACATCTTGCGAGTAACCCCATCGATAAAAACACTAGGCAAAGTAAACTCACCTAGCTCCATGGTAGAACTTGAAATATCCTCTGAGCTAACATAGTAGCTTTGGTAGCCATCGCCATCGGCCTGAGCCAATAATCGCTCAACATTTTGTATGGCCTCAGGGTTTGCCTGGGTGTATATAGGACCCATCACAAGCACCACTTTTGAGCCATCAAGCACATCATAACCTATATTTTCATCATCAAGATATAGCGAGAACTCGGCAATCTCAGGAAGATTATCTTGAATAATCTTGGTGTCTACAAACTCATACTTCAAAGTATCGTACCACTCGGTATCTTCAAGAGAAAACTCCTCCAACTTATCGGTTTGTATATTGCGATAGATGAGCGTTGTATGAACCTCGCCCTCAACCACCATGGCCTCAGGGATATTCACACCCACCTTAAAAGGCATGAAATCTATAATCGGCACATGCCTCAATGCATAGGCACTAAGCGGCACCGCGGCCAAAAAACAGATAACCAGAAAAGTATAATCCAATCTTCTATCACGCACAACAACTCGCTTGGTGGACATGAAGAACAAGAAAATAGACATAGGGAGTAGGAACAGATTCTTATAGAAGGTCTGCACGTTGGTCAGCTTAACGGCATCGCCAAAGCAGCCACAGTCGGGCACGGGATTCCATATAGCAATGCACAGTGTGAGCACAGTAAAGAATGTCATCATCATCATAACAAGCCATGTCGAAAGCCTATAATGAACCTTGAACAGCAGAGCCAAGCCCAACCCAAACTCAAATACAGCAAGCAATATCGACCCCACCAGATACACCTGAAAAGGCATATTCACAGACACCGAGGCCGCATACTCACCAAGCTTGATTGCACCTCCCATAGGATCCAAGGCCTTAACAAAGCCTGAAAACAAAAACACCACAGACAAGCAAAGCTTGCATACAAAGCTCAGCACATCCATTCCCGTTATGACACTACGCTTCCCCATCGCCGTATATTATAAGTATGGTTTAATTCTAGAGAATATGGTTTGCGCCGAGGCCATTTGATTGTCCTCATCCGAACAGTCTACAACCTTAATATAGTCGCCATACTTTTGTGCCGAGTCGAGGTAAACCTCACGAACACAGGCCTGCAAATCCAAAGATTTCTCATGTATGTCGTCTGCACCGTCAAGATAGCTGCGGTCATCACCACTGCGCTCACCAGTAAGCTTGCTACACGTAAAGGCAAAAGGAACATCAAGGAACAACGAAACATCGGGCTTAGGCAACTTGAAGTACTCATACTCAAGATTCAGTATCCACTCGCACAGCTCAGCACGCTTGGCTGCATCCTCAACCTTTGCACATTGGTAGCCTATATTAGAGAACACATAGCGGTCTACAAGCACATAGCATCCATCCTCCAACCACTTGTTTATCTGGGTCGAGGCATGGGCACGGTCCTCAGCATATAGCAAAGCCACAAAGTAAGGGTCTACACTGGCCGCATCGCCAAACTCGCCCTTAAGAAAGCGCGCTATCATATCTCCAAAAACAGGAGCATCAAAGCGTGGAAAATGCAGGTACTCAACCTTATGCCCACTTTGGGCAAGGTATTCCTTAATCATCTTAACTTGTGTCGATTTGCCAGCCCCATCAAGGCCCTCAAGTACTAAAAATGGCATATATTTATATTGTAAAGGTTTGTAGTTTATCTAAGCATTGACGCTGCACGCTCGACAGCCTCATATAGTTTATCAACATCTTCGAGAGTGTTGTACAGTCCGAACGAAGCACGCACGGTACCCGTAACACCAAAGTGCTGCATAACAGGTTCGGCACAGTGGGTTCCAGTCCTTACGGCCACACCCAACTTATCGATTATCATTCCCAAATCATAGGGATGAACACCATCAATATTAAAAGATACTATGCTGCAACGCTCCTTGCTCTGACCGTATATCCTAAGACCCTCGATCATCGATAGTCGCTCTAGGGCATAGTCACACAGGGCCTGCTCATGGCGAGCAACAGCATCTCTATCCAAAGCATTAACATAGTCTATGGCAGCACCTAAAGCTATGGCACCTATATAATTTGAGGTTCCAGCCTCGAACTTAAGAGGTAGCTCGGCATAGGTTGTTTTCTCAAAACTTACAGTCGAGACCATATCTCCTCCACCCATAAATGGCGGCATATCCTCCAGCAGCGACTTCTTGCCATAGAGCACTCCAATTCCCGTTGGGCCATAGAGCTTATGTCCCGAGAAAGCATAAAAGTCACAGTCCATATCAACAACGTTGACCTTTTGATGAACCACTCCCTGACAGCCATCAACCATAACAGGCACACCATGGTTATGGCAAAAGTCGATTATGCGTTTCAAATCAGGCATAGTGCCCAACACATTAGAAGCCTGAGTGATAGATAGAATACGTGTACGCTCATCTACCAACTCATCGAGCTTATCGTAGATAATCTCGCCATTGTCGTCAAAGGGCAACATACGTAGCTCGGCCCCCTTCATTTGACATATCATCTGCCACGGAACAAGGTTAGAATGGTGTTCCATCTCACTAACCACAACATTATCGCCACGACCTATGAATCGCTCAGCAAAGCTATAAGCAACAGTATTAATGGCCGAAGTGGCTCCAGCAGTAAAGATAATCTCAGCGCAAGACTCAGCCCCAATGAAACTTCTAACCTTCTCTCTGGCAGCCTCATATTCCTGTGTGGTGGCCTCGCTAAGATGGTGCACTCCACGGTGTATATTTGCGTTAAGGCTGTTATACAACTGCTCTATCTTGAGCAGCACGCTACTTGGCTTTTGGGCCGTAGCTCCACTATCAAGGTACACCAAATCATGGCCATGAACCTTGGTCGAGAGTATAGGAAAATCTGCTTTTATTTTCTTAGCATCAAACATAGTGGAAGGCTATAAGTTTTCTATCTTTCGTGTTATATCACTCACAATCTTGTCGGCAACACAGCTGATTTTGCAGCGAGAGATTATGTCGTTGACAAAGCCCATAACCAAAAGGCGTCGAGCCATATCCTCGCCTATACCGCGCTGACGCATATAATAAATAGCATCATCATCAGGGCGACCTATGGTAGCTCCATGGTTACACTTAACATCATCGGCATATATCTCAAGCTCGGGCTTGGTGAATATCTTGGCTCCATTGCCAAGCAAGATATTATTATTTTGCTGCATAGCCTCGGTCTTCTGAGCACCCTTTGCCACATAGATGCGACCGCGGAACACGCCCACACCACCTACGGCTATAAGGTCCTTAAAGTGCTCGTCACTAGTGCAGTTAGCAGCATTATGGTTTATGACAGTGTGGTAGTCAAAAAGCTCATTTGGGCCACTAACGAAGAGTCCAAACATTCCACAGTGAGCACCCTCGCCATCAAGCGACACATTGCGATTAAAGCGCAAAAGCCCAACAGCAACGCCCATATCAACAGACTTATAATTGCTTGACTCCTGCTGCTTGGTATAGCTATTAGAGATTGAGTTGCCACTAGGCATATCGCATATATTGGCTACCTCAAGCGTGGCATCCTTGCCAACAAAGGTCTCTGTAATATCAGAGCCAAGAGGTCCCTCGCCCACAGACTTAAGCCTCTTCTCAAAGACAACATTGGCCTTAGCCCCATCCTCTATTATTATTAGGTGACGCTCGAAGCTAGCCTGAGACTTCTCTCCCTTATAGTTGCTGATAATGGTAATAGGCTCTACTATCTCTAGCCCACTAGGCACAAAAACAAAGGCACCATCGCTGGCCATCTCTCTACAAAGATTAGAGTAGTGGTCACCGCTAGCTGCTGCCTGCGTATCTAGGTACTTCTCTACAAGCTCTGGAAATTTAATCTTGGCCTTGGCCAAAGAGCCGTACATAACTCCCGAAGGCAGACCCAACAGCAGTCCATCTGTAAGTCCATTATTAATTTTTATGGTAAGGCCACACTGAGCGCATGGCGAAAGCTCTGGGCTGCAAGGCTCATCGCCATCGAATGGCACACATAGAGCATCAACCCCAGAAAACAACTTTCCCACGGGAGTATTTCGATACTGCTCTAAGCGTCCAATAGGCAGAGCACCTAGCATTGCTTTAAAATCTACTGCTGTATTCATTACTTGTCATATTCATTAATGATACGGTCGTAGCCTTCTTTCTCCAGCTCAAGTGCAAGCTCCTTGCCTGCTGTATGAATAATACGTCCCTTATAAAGAACATGCACAATGTCAGGTACTATATAATCAAGGAGTCTCTGGTAGTGGGTGATTACCACAGTGGCATTATCTGGTTTTTTAAGTTTTGACACGCCCGTTGCAACAACTCTCAGCGCGTCAATATCTAGTCCACTATCTGTTTCGTCCAACACAGCTAGCTTTGGTTCAAGCATGGCCATCTGGAAGATTTCGTTACGTTTTTTCTCGCCACCCGAGAAGCCCTCATTAACAGCTCGACCCGTAAGCTTAGTGCCTATCTCTACGATAGAGCTACGCTCGCGCATCATCTTCAGAAAGTCGGCTGAACTGAGTGCTGACTCGTTGTTATATTTACGTTTCTCGTTTACGGCATAGCGCAGAAAGTTAGCCATGCTAACACCCGGAATCTCCACAGGGTACTGGAACCCTAGGAACAAACCTGCACGCGCTCTATCCTCAATAGACATATCAAGTAGAGGCTGGCCATCAAACTCGACACTGCCTGAGGTAACTTCAAAACGCTGGTTGCCTGCCAACACAGAGGCCAAAGTACTCTTACCCGAACCATTAGGACCCATTATGGCATGTACCTCGCCAGCTTTAACTTCAAGATTAATACCGCGAAGGATTTGTTTACCCTCGACACTGGCACAAAGATTATTTACTTTTAACAACATATTTTTCACTTTTTAAATTCTTAACCAACACTACCCTCAAGGCTTATAGAAAGTAGTTTCTGTGCCTCTACGGCAAACTCCATAGGCAGCTTGCTAAGCACTTCTTTTGCATAACCATTGACGATAAGACCAACAGCATCCTCGGTAGAGATACCGCGCTGATTGCAATAGAACAACTGCTGCTCGCCTATCTTAGAGGTTGTCGCCTCGTGCTCTATGATGGCACTGGCATTCTCAGATTCGATAACAGGGAAGGTGTGCGCTCCGCACCTATCACCTATAAGCAGCGAGTCACACTGAGAGAAGTTCTTGACATTCTCGGCCTTGCTAGCAACCTTCACCAAGCCACGGTAGCTATTCTGGCTCAGTCCTGCCGAGATACCTTTAGAGACAATGCGGCTGCGTGTATTGCTACCTATATGTATCATCTTGGTTCCCGTATCGGCCTGCTGATAGTTGTTTGTCACAGCAACAGAGTAGAACTCTGCCGCGCTATTCTCTCCTGCAAGTATGCAACTTGGGTATTTCCATGTTATGGCAGAACCCGTTTCGACCTGCGTCCACGACAACTTGGCGTTGGCACCCTTACAGATTCCTCTCTTGGTAACAAAGTTGTAGACACCACCGCGTCCCTGCTTGTCTCCCGGATACCAGTTCTGTACGGTAGAGTATTTGACGTCAGCATCTTTCTCAACTATAATCTCAACAACAGCTGCGTGCAACTGGTTCTCATCGCGCTGAGGAGCCGTACAGCCCTCCATATAGCTAACATAAGCACCTTCATCGGCAACAATAAGCGTTCTCTCAAACTGTCCTGTACCTGCGGCGTTAATTCTGAAGTAGGTGCTCAGCTCCATAGGGCATCTAACACCCTTAGGGATATAGCAGAACGAGCCATCAGAGAAAACGGCAGCATTGAGTGCCGCATAGAAATTGTCCGTATAAGGGACCACACTACCCATGTACTTGCGCACAAGGTCAGGGTAATCCTGCAAGGCCTCAGAGAACGAGCAGAAGATAATGCCCTTCTCGGCCAGTGTATCGCGGAAAGTGGTTTTCACAGACACCGAGTCCATAACGGCATCCACAGCCACACCCGACAGTCTCATTTGCTCGTCTAGTGGTATGCCCAGCTTGTCGAATGTCGCGCGCAACTCTGGGTCTACATCGTCCATGCTCTCTAGCTCTGGACGTTGCTTAGGTGCTGCATAATATATTATATCCTGAAAATCAATCTCAGGAATATCTAGGTGCGCCCAAGTAGGAAGCTCCATAGTTTGCCAATGTCTAAAGGCCTTAAGGCGGTAGTTGGTCATCCATTCAGGCTCGCCTTTCTTTGCAGAAATAAGCCTTACCACGTCCTCATCTAGTCCTTTAGGTATTGTTTCAGTGTCTATATCGGTCACAAAACCGTACTTATATTCACTGCCTGTTATATCTTCTATTATTTTATCTTGTTCAGCCATTATAAATACTTTAGATTACTTTTAGAGCAACTAGCATGCCCAAACACGGCATACTACACATAAAGCCAAGGCTTAAACAGCTAACAAACAACCATTTACCCATAGCCCTAAAAATTATTGCTACTCTCTACAAAGGTACGAATTTTAGCTCAAACAACAATAAGGCTTTACGTTTTTTTATTATGCTCTAGCCCACACAACTACGCCACAGAGAGCACCATATAGGATTACCACATATTATCACTACCTTTGAGGCTCGAAAGCAACCAAAAAAAATGAACAAACAACTAGACCTTGAACACCACAGCCTGAGCAAGCTTTTCTTTAGCTTTGCAGCACCAAGCATACTAGGCATGCTCATCGTATCGGCACAGATTATGATAGACGGGCTGTTCCTAAGTGCCAAGGTCGGAGCACTGGGACTTGCTGCGGTAAACCTATCAATGCCCGTTATAAGCATCATGCTTAGCATAGCTCTTATGATAGTATCGGGCGGAATAGTAATAACGGGAGTGGCCAAGGGCAGCAAGGATGAAAAGCTGGCCGCAGGATTCACAACCCTCACCATAACCATATACGCCACCGTTCTGGCAAGCCTCTCGGCCATCATACTTCTGAATCTCGACGCTGTATGTAACGCCCTTGGAGCAACGGGACAGATACACAACTACGTGAAAGCCTACCTTGGATACATGGCTGGCGGAGCAGTCCTCTACTGCCTACCCAACCTTACAGAGGCTTTTGCTCGCCTGAACGGAAGACCCAACTTCGTGCTCATAAGCGGCATAATATGTCTAAGCGTAAACGTCTTACTCGACTACCTTTTTATCTTTAGATTTGACATGGGCATGAGCGGAGCAGCCCTTGCCACCATAGCTGCCAACACCACAGCAGCAATAATTCTATCGCCACTGGTTAAGTGCGCAAGAATCAGAGGCACCCTACGTGATATAAAAAACATATTCTTCAACGGCAGCTCAGAGATGATAACGGCCGTGTCGTCAGCCTTGGCAACCTACCTGTTCAACATAATTTTAATGCGCAAAACAGGTGCCGTAGGTGTAGCTGCCCTGACCATAGTTTTCTACATCAATATGATAGTCAACATGTGTTTATTCGGACTAGCCCAATCACTGCAACCCCTTGTGGCCTACAACCTTGGAGCCAAAAGCTACCCCAAGATACGCAAGCTACTTCGCATAGCACTGGCATCTGGCGGAACAATAGGAATCAGCATTTACCTTGCCGTGCAACTGCTTGACAATTCAATAGTCGAAGCCTTCGCTAATGGCAACACCGAGCTAATAGCCATCGCTAGTATAGCCGTAACCTACGTCACTATACACTACCTATTTAGCTTTGCAAACATAGTAATGGGCACCTTCCACACCGCCATAGAACGCCCCGTAGAATCAGCCGTGATAGCCGTATGTAGATCCATCATCTTTGTGGCATTATACCTATATGCCCTACCTCTATTTCTTGGAGAGATAGGGATATGGCTCAGCATACCGCTTGCCGAAGTATCAACCCTAGTAATAAGCACCCTGCTTACACGAAGGTCCCTATCAAGATTAAAGAGTACGCTAAGTAAATAACTTTCCTCAGAACTTTCCCCCTCAGAAATAAAGCACAAAAAAATAAGCCGCCAACGATTAGTTGGCGGCTTATTTTTTGTCGCAAGGAAGCAGAACCTCCTCACACTTATGCTATACTACAACCTATTGAATCTCTTGTAGCATTTGGTTGTATTTATCGTATTTTTCCTGCATACCCTCCTCGTTACGTAGACGGAAAGATACGTTTTTCAAAGCCTCAAGGGTTTCTACACTCTCTGGACGGATAGCGATAGCTTTCTCTAGAGGAATGATAGAATTTTTGAAGTATACGATTTGTTGTGAGTTAGCATTGTCATAATCCTCTTGGCTTGCGTTAGGAAGCTCGCGGATAATATCATACATAGAGTTACCTTTACGGATATACAACATACCTAGGTTGAACTGAGTTGAGAACTCACCTGGAGCAAGCTCAGCAGCTTTCTCAAAAGCAGCTAGACATTTGTCATTATCACCCAATTTGTCATAGATTCTACCCAAACCATCATAGTATACATAGTTGTCTGGATCGCCAGCAATAGCTTTCTCTACATAAGGGATAACCTCTGAAGGGTCCTCGCCAGTAGTTGCATAAAGGCTCATAAGACCCTCTACGATATCATTGTTAGCAGGATATTTCTCTATACCCTCAATCAAGACAGCTTTAGCCTCAGGGAATCTCTCAAGACCGATAAGGCAAACACCTCTAAAGAAATGTGACTGACCGTCTGCATCATAACCATATTTTGCAGCTTTCTCAAGAGCGTCATAACCATCCTGGAACTCGTTAGTTGCAGTAAATAGGTAACCAGCATTGTAAACCGAAGCTGTGTCAATAACGTTCAAAGCTGGCAAGATGCTAATCTCAAAGCTTTTCTCAAACTCAACCGCTGCATCTTTATACTTTCTTGCTTGGAAGTAGTTGTTTGCAGAAGCTTTGTAGAAATCACTAACAGCAGTAAGTTTAGCACTAACCTTAGCAGCTGCACTTGCCTCTTTGTCATAAGCTGTGCTATAAGACTCAATAGCCTTATCCATAGCATCCTCTACAACAACGTAGTCTGATTCCCAAAATACTAGAGCACCATCTTTGAAATAAGCATCGAAGTATGGGAAAGCATACTTTTGAAATGGTTGACCCTCAACATCTACCGTCTCAGCTGAAACGTTTGAGCCAAACATAACAGCAGCACTGGTTGCATCCATACCTACGTATAGGCCGTCAGTTGCAGCTGTTGCCGCTTTAAAATAGTTATCACCATGTGTCAACCAAGTTGCTGCTTTAACAGATTTTTTCTCATTAGCAACATCAGCTCCTGACTTAGCAATTCCTTTTTGTATACCCTCTTTATCAACTTTGAACTGAGCTGATGCGGTATAACTCATAGTAGCCATAGCTACTAATGCTACAAAAAATAAACGCTTCATAATAGTCTTTTTTTTTAATGTAAGTTGTTTGTTATTATTATTTATGTTATTCCTCAACAATTTCTATTTCATCGTCGTTGTCTTCTTGCCCTTCAACAGCATCCTGTTCTGCCGCAGCAACAAGTCTATCTATACCCTCGTCAACGACAACCTCAGCATCAACAGCTTCCGTAGATTCAGTTTGAACAACTACGGCCTCTGTCTCTTCTTCTTCACTGTGAGGCACCGCCATCACGGATGCAATATAGTCATTATTTCGTAAATTGATGATACGAACACCCTGAGTTGCACGTCCAGCAATGCGGATTTGCTCAACAGCGATACGGATAGTAAGACCCGAACGGTTTATAATCATCAAATCATGCTCGTCTGTAACGTCCTTGATAGCTATCAAGTCACCTGTTTTCTCGGTAATCTGAATAGTCTTGACACCCTTACCACCACGGTTTGTTGTGCGGTAGTCATCAAGGTCGGTACGCTTGCCATAGCCATTCTCTGAAAGAACCAATATATCGTGCTTAGAATCTGGCTCTATACATATCATGCCGATAACCTCGTTGCCCTCCTCAATAGAGATGCCTCGAACACCAGCTCCTGTACGGCCGATAGCGCGCACATTGCTCTCGTTGAAGCGGATAGCCTTGCCCTTGCGAGCTGCGATAACAACATCGCTGTTACCACTAGTAAGGCGTGCTTCGATAAGTTGGTCTCCCTCGCGAATAGTAATGGCGTTAACACCATTCTGGCGTGGACGAGAATATGCCTCAAGGCTGGTCTTCTTAACAACACCATCCTTAGTACACATTATAATATAGTTGTTATTTACATATTCTGGGTCGTTCAAGCGTTTGACATTGATATATGCTTTGACGCTATCGTTTGGCTCTATGCGTATAACATTCTGTATTGCGCGGCCCTTAGATGTACGCGAACCCTCAGGAATCTCATAAACCTTAAGCCAGTGGCAGCGACCCTTCTCGGTAAAGAACAACATCGTATTGTGCATAGATGCAACATAGATGTGCTCGATAAAGTCCTCGCCACGTGTTGCGCTACCCTTAGAACCTACGCCACCACGGTTTTGTGTACGGTACTCGGTAAGTGGAGTGCGCTTGATATAGCCCATGTGTGAGATAGTGATAACAACCTCCTCGTCAGCATAGAAGTCCTCAGGATTAAACTCCTCAGCACTAAGCACTATCTCTGAGCGACGCTCGTCACCATATTTCTCTTTTATCTCTATAAGCTCGTCCTTAACGATACCCATCTGCAAAGCAACGTCTGCAAGTACGCTCTCAAGGTAAGCTATGTGATTACAAATATCTTCGTATTCTTTTTGTAGCTTATTTCTCTCTAGGCCAGTAAGTGCACGTAGGCGCATGTCTATGATGGCCGTTGCCTGAACCTCTGACAAATCAAAGCGAGCTATCAAAGCCACCTTAGCATCATCTGGACTCTGGGCCGAGCGGATAATGCTCACAACCTCGTCAATATTGTCAACAGCAATCAACATACCCTCCAAAAGGTGGGCACGCTTCTGAGCCTGAGCCAAGTCAAACTTAGTGCGGCGAACAATCACCGTGTGACGGTGCTCCACAAAGTAGTGAATCATTTCTTTTAGATTCAACGTGCGTGGACGTCCATCAACAAGGGCGATATTATTCACTGGGAAGGTCGATTGTAGCGGAGTGTATTTATACAACATATTAAGCACCACGCTAGCCACGGCATCACTTTTAAGGATGATGATAACACGTGTTCCTGTACGGTCACTCTCATCATTAATATATGATATACCCTCTATCTTTTTCTCGTTTATAAGGTCTGCGATTTTCTTCACCGTGTCGGCCTTGTTCACCATATAAGGGAACTCTGTAACCACGATACACTCGCGACCAGTTGCGGTGTGCTCTATCTCTGTGCGTGCGCGCATAACAACACGTCCACGACCTGTCTCATAAGCATCCTTGATTCCCTCGTAACCATAGATTATGGCTCCCGTAGGGAAGTCTGGAGCTTTAACATAGTTCAAAAGCTCGCTTATTTCAATCTCTGTGTTATCTATATATGCACAACATGCATCTATAACCTCGGTAAGGTTGTGAGGAGGCATATTGGTTGCCATACCAACGGCAATACCAGAGGCTCCATTAACCAACAACAACGGAACACGCGTAGGAAGCACCGTAGGCTCCTGCATTGTTTCATCAAAGTTAGGCGCGAAGTTAACCGTATCTTTGTCTATATCGGCCATAACCTCGTCGGCTATCTTTCTCATTCTGGCCTCGGTATAACGCATAGCCGCAGGGCTATCGCCATCCACCGAACCAAAGTTACCTTGTCCGTCTACAAGCTGGTAGCGCATGCTCCAGTCCTGAGCCAAACGCACCATAGCCTCATATACTGACGAGTCGCCATGAGGGTGAAACTTACCCAACACGTCACCCACAATTCTGGCTGACTTACGGTGAGGCTTATCTGAATAGAGGTTCAGTTCATTGCTCATATCGTATAAGATACGACGATGTACGGGCTTAAGTCCGTCTCTAACATCAGGCAATGCACGTGACACAATAACCGACATCGAATAGTCGATGTAAGCGGTCTTCATTTCCTCCTCGATATTAATCTTGATAATTCTATCTACTGATTCTGACATAAAAATTTCTAGTTCTATAATTGTGCTAAATTAATGCTTTTTTGCTAGACTACAAAATTTTTGGCAACAAAAAACCAAACAAAATAACACCCTAAAAAATAGAATGTTAAACAAAAAAATAAGGGTCTGATTAACAAGACAAAACCTGTTAGTCAGACCCCTTTTATATTTTGTTGGCGTAGTAGTCTCATCGGGACTCGAACCCGAATCTGAAGTTTAGGAAACTTCCATTCTATCCCTTGAACTATGAAACCATTACCCTCATGTTTTATATTCAAGCCCGGGAAAGCAAAGCACCCAAAGACAGTTACACCTTAATCGAATCAGATAAACTACTTAGCGTATTTACTTCCGTCATAAGCCCACTTGATGTACATGGCACCCCAAGTGAATCCACCACCAAAGGTAGCTAACACAAGATTGTCGCCCTCGCGCAACTCAGACTCATAATCCCACAAGCACAATGGCAATGTACCTGCTGTTGTGTTGCCATATTTCTGTATGTTAATCATACATTTCTCAGCCTCAATACCCATTCTGCGAGCCGTAGCATCAATGATGCGTAGGTTTGCTTGATGAGGAACCAAGTAACGTATATCAGCAGAAGTTAGATTGTTGCGCTCCATAACCTCAACAGCTACATCAGCCATGTGAGATACGGCAGCCTTGAAAACAACCTGTCCCTCTTGGTGTACATAGTGCATACGTTTCTCTACCGTCTCATAAGAAGGTGGGTTCAACGAACCACCTGCTTCCATGTATAGGTGAGTAGAACCAGAACCGTCAGAGTGCAATACTTCGTCAATGATACCTGTACCATCTTCTGCTGGCTCTAGCAACACTGCGCCAGCACCATCGCCAAAGATAGGACATGTAGAACGGTCTGTATAGTCTATAATGGTTGACATTTTGTCACCACCAACAACAATAACTTTTTTGTGTGTACCTGACTCAATAAACTTAGATGCCGATGTAAGTGCAAACAAGAAACCGCTACATGCAGCAGACATATCATAAGCATAAGCGTTGGTCATACCTGCTTTATAAGCGATAAGATTTGCTGTCGAAGGGAACAACATATCCGGAGTAACAGTAGCACAAATAACTAGATCTACATCTAGAGGGTCAACACCTGTTTTCTCAAGAAGGTTTTTAACCGCTTGGGCACCCATGTATGAGGTTGCCTTATCTTTATCCTTAAGGATGTGACGTGTATTGATACCAATACGAGTTTTAATCCACTCGTCTGTGGTGTCAACCATGCGGCTTAGCTCCTCGTTATCTAGTATATAGTCTGGAAGATAGCCACCCACACCTGTGATTGCTGCTTTAATCTTAGTCATTGCCAAATGCTTCTCTAAGTTTTGAAACAAAACGGCTGTGAACAGTACGCTCTGTTTGTAAAATCATATTTTTAATTGCTCTTGCAGTCGAGCAACCGTGACCTATGACTACGGCAGCATTCACACCAAGCACTGGCGTGCCACCGATAGACTCATAGTTCATACGGTCTATAAATTCGCTCTCAATACCCATCGAGCGTGTCATCTCATAGAAACCCTCGTATTGTTTAAGAAGGGTATTTCCTATGAAGCCGTCACAAACGATTACGTCTGCAATTTTACCTGTGCAAAGATATTTAGCTTCGACATTACCTACGAAGTTAAATTCTTCTGCTTGGTCCATCAACTCGTAAGTAGCCTTGGTAACAAGGTTTCCCTTTTCGCGCTCTTCGCCGATATTCAGCAATGCAACTCTAGGGTTATCGATTTTGAGGACGCTTTTTGCGTAGATGCTACCTATCAATCCATATTGACAAAGAACATCTGGTTTTGAATCGATGTTAAGTCCTACATCAAGCAGCAGAGATGATCCGCCTTGGCTCAAGGTAGGTACAATAGTAGATATTGCCGGTCTGATAATACCTTGCATAAGTTTGATAGCGTGCATACAACCAACCATCATACCCCCAGTGCTACCTGCACTTGCAAAGCCATCTATCAAACCACCCTTAAGGTATTTGAAACCAACGGCCATGCTAGAATCAGGTTTCCCGATAAAGGCATGAACAGATTTATCACCCATTTCTATCACCTGTGTAGTATGGACTATATCAACAACCTCTAGTGAGACATTCTCGCGCGAGAATATAGCCTCAATCTGAGGTTTGTCTCCAAACAAGACCAAACGGCTTGTCTCTCCAATTTCTTGGATAGCTTGAATAGCTCCCATTACGGCTGCTTCAGGGGCGTAATCGCCACCCATCACATCTACACCTATCTTAAATTCAGTCATACGACTCGGCTAAAAAAGTTAAACTATTGTGCTACTTTTTTCTCGATAGCTGCTTTACCTCTGTAAAAACCACACTCTGGGCATACGCGGTGGTAAAGTACTGCTGAACCACAGTTTGAGCATGTAGATACAGTTGCTACGGCTGCTGTATAGTGAGTTCTTCTTTTGTCTCTTCTCGTTGACGAGATTTTTCGTTTAGGATGTGCCATTATATTTCGTTTTTATAAAGTTTAAAAATTCTATTTCTTGTGTTACTCTTGTTCTTGTTCAAATCGTGCAAGCATATCTGGGTTGCACTCGCTAACGCCGTTCTCATCGGTGTAGTGTACTCTGTTGTAAGGTAGCGACAGATATATACTCTCATATATATATTGTGCTAGCGGAAGTTCATCGTCTGCTGGATGCAACCACATAATATCGCCGTCGCTCTCCATTTCTTGTTCAGAAAACTGAACAATTAATTCTGCCTGATAAAAAATTGGCAATTCAACATCTTCCAAACACCTATCACATGGTACAATTACATCTCCCTCTATGTCAATTTGGGCAACGAGCATGTTATTTTGACGTTGCAAATCGACATGAATTTTGGCATTTCCACGCTCTATTTCGGACGACGAAAAGCACGCAAAAAAAGCGTCATCTACCTCAAAATCAAAGGCATGACTCCCCACTGCTAGACCCTTATAGGGTATGTTGTATTTTCTTAAAACGCTTGTCATCATTCAAAAAGAGAGTACAAAGGTACATTATTTAAACTAATCTACAAAATTATTTTTGTGATATAGCACACATATCTGCCAAAGCAACAGCCACAGCCGCCTCAACAACCACCTGTGCGCGCAGTGCTATGCAGGCATCGTGACGCCCCTGAATCTCAAGACTCTCCACTGCGTCATGCTCCAAATTATACGTAAACTGAGAAGCTGCAATACTTGGAGTTGGCTTAATGGCAACCCTAACAACCATGTCATTGCCATTAGAGATACCTCCATTTATGCCGCCATCATTGTTGGTTGCCGTAGCTCCCTTGCTATCTATTATAACATCGTTGTTCTCACTACCTCGCAAGCGAGCCGACTCGAAGCCAAGACCAAACTCAACACCTTTGACCGCAGGCACGCTAAACAATATATGAGCAACCACGCTCTCTAGCGAGTCGAAGAAAGGCTCTCCAACTCCTGCCTTGATGCCAGTGGCCGTACATTCAATAATTCCTCCAACAGAGTCCTTAGCTTTCATAGCCGATTGAATATGAGAATCAAAATCCTCAGGGTTGTTGCAACCATCTATCTCCAAAAGAGAAGCCTTAACATTAATACCCTCTAGCATCTTCTTAGCCACCACGCCTGCTGCAACAAGAACCAAAGTCAATCGACCCGAGAAGTGTCCGCCACCGCGGTAATCTGCAAAGCCATCAAACTTCTGCAAGGCCACCATATCGGCATGCGATGGACGAGGGTGTTTAACAAGGCTAGAATAATCCTTTGAACGCGTATTGGCATTCTTAAACATGATTGTAAGCGGAGCACCCGTAGTGTGACCCTCGAACACGCCAGAGATAATCTCTGGTTCATCAGCCTCTTTTCGTGGTGTTGTTCCTTTCTGCGAGCCTCCCTGACGACGTTTCAAGTCGGCCAAGAAATCCTGCTCACAAAGTGCTATGCCTGGCTTTACACCGTCGACAATAACGCCAACACCTACACCATGCGATTCGCCGAATATAGATATTCTGAAAATTCTACCAAAGCTATTCATATATTTATTCTTTTACTTTACACATTTCTATATCCTCCCAGAACAATGGGTAGGACTTATCTACTGCCTCGCCACGACTTAAGGTTATCTGACCTTCTTCCAAGCGTAGCGCAGCCACTGCCGCAGCCATAGCTATACGATGGTCATTATGGCTATCTATGCTACAAGGTTTAATCTCTCCACCCTCGATGGTCATCACCTCGCTGTCATAGCTTATCTCTATACCCATAGCACCGAAGATGTCGGCTATGGTCTGTGCGCGGTCACTCTCTTTATATTTCAGGCGCGACACGCCTTTTATTTTAGATGTGCCCTTGCATCCGCTAGCTAGTGCTGCCAGCGCAGGAAACAAATCAGGGCAATGTGTAGCATCAAACTCAAAACCTTTCAACTCTCCCTTGCCTACGGTAACCGTATCAGCCGTAGTGGCTACCATGGCTCCTGCCCTAGACAGAGCATCCACTATAACCATGTCGGCCTGCTTAGAGGCAACCAAAAGGTTCTTCACGGTAATCTCGCCTGCCAGTGCTCCCGCAACAAGCAAACATGAAGCACCGCTCCAATCGCCCTCGACAGAATATTTGGTAGGTGTATATTGCTGATTTCCCTCTATAAAAAACTCTTCATAGTCTCTATGTGCTATCTCAACGCCAAAGCTCTCGGCAACAGATATTGTCATATCTACATAGGGGCGACTCTTAAGGCTCGAAACATGCAGCAGCGAGTCTTTCTTAGCCAGCGGCAAAGCCAACAGCAATCCTGAAACAAACTGCGAACTTAGCGAGCCATCTACATCGGCCTCACCACCGCTCAGTCCACCGTTACATTCTATGGGTAGATAACCTTGCGTAGTTGATATCTTTGCACCAAGGCTAGACAAGGGTCCTTGCATCATATCAATAGGACGATTCATTATAGAGCCATGTCCAGAGATGACAATTTCTTTGTCGGCCAAGGTACATATAGGGGTAAACAATCTTGTCGCCAGTCCCGACTCGCCTATATTCACCTTATAATCTATGGGGTCTAAGCCTCCAGTGATTTTATATGTCGTATCGTCTATCTTTTCTACCTTAGCTCCCAGTCTCTCGGCGGTATCAAGTGCCGCCTGAGTGTCGTTGCACAACTCCATACCAAAGAGTGTCGACTCTCCCTTTGCAAGCAGAGCTGCCGCCACCGCACGCTGAGCATAGCTCTTTGAGGCTGGAGCAGCAAGAGTTCCGTTTATATTTGCTTTTCTAAGTATGTAATCCATCTATCTAAGTTTGAAGTCTTGTCCTAGGTAAACCTTACGCACCATCTCGTCATTAGCCAAGTCCTCGGCCGAGCCAGCCTTAAGTATCTTGCCCTCGAAGAGCAAGTAAGTACGGTCTGTAATCGACAGGGTCTCATGGACATTGTGGTCAGTAATTATAACACCTATATTTTTATTTTTCAGGGTAGCCACGATGCTCTGAATATCCTCAACAGCAATAGGGTCTACACCAGCAAAAGGCTCGTCGAGCAGAATAAAGTGAGGGTTGATAGCCACACAACGGGCAATCTCGGTACGGCGACGCTCGCCACCCGAAAGCTGAATACCCATACTCTTGCGCACCTTCTGCAAGCGGAACTCCTCGATAAGAGTCTCTAGTCTCTCACGTTGGTACTCCTTGCTGAAATCTGTCATCTCAAGCACAGCCTTGATATTGTCCTCAACAGAGAGGTGACGAAACACAGAGGCCTCCTGCGCAAGATAGCCTACACCGCGCTGAGCACGGCGATACACTGGCTCTGAGGTAAGGTCTAGGCTGTTGCCATTGTCATCCTCAAGGAAAATACGACCCTCATTGGGACGTATAAGCCCTACCACCATATAAAAGGATGTTGTCTTGCCAGCACCATTAGGGCCCAACAAGCCTACAATCTCGCCTTGCCTAACCTCTATGGATACCTTATCTACAACCGTACGACTTTTATATTTCTTTACTAAGTCTTCTGTGTATAATCTCATCTTATCTTTGTTTGAACAATAATTCTACCTATAAAAAAGTCTTTTCATTTCATCAATTAAGGCAACCCACAAATGTAGCAAAATAAGGGAGCAAAGTTCTGAAAAATCATTAAAATGAAAATAATTTGTACAAAGTTAATGTTTTTTGGAAAATAATAACTAACTTTAAATTGTTAAAGTATATATACTATACCAATATGGAGAACAAAGGCTACGAGGGCAAGCTACAAGGATACCTCAAAACACACTTCGGATTCAATAGCTTCAAAGGTAATCAAGAAGCTGTAATTAAGAACCTTCTAGAGGGCAACGACACTTTCGTACTTATGCCAACGGGTGGTGGCAAATCGCTATGCTACCAACTTCCAGCCATGATAATGGACGGAGTTGCCATCATCATATCTCCACTGATAGCCTTGATGAAGAATCAAGTCGACTCTATGCGCACCTTCAGCGAGGAAGAAGGACTGGCTCACTTTCTGAATTCATCTTTGAACAAAGCCGCAATAAACAAAGTCAAAGAAGATGTGCTCGCAGGTAAAACCAAGATGCTATACTTCGCACCCGAGTCACTGACCAAGGACGACAATATATCCTTCCTTAGAAAGATAAAAATCTCGTTCTTCGCCATAGACGAGGCTCACTGTATCTCTGAATGGGGTCACGACTTCCGCCCAGAGTACAGAAGA
>JAWXTS010000004.1:0-48277 GCA_044433305.1 Rikenellaceae bacterium
GTCTATCCCTTCGGGCAAGGGCCTCGCCACTTCGGGCAACTACCGCAAATATACCTATGACAATCAAGGAAATAAAGTAGTGCACACCATAAGCCCTATCACGGGTCAGAGCGTCGTCTCTAACCTTCTGTCGGCCACGGTGGTGGCAGATAATGCCACAGATGCCGATGCCTATGGCACGTTGTTTATGGTAATCGGACTAGATGCTAGCAAAGAATTTCTTGGGGCACACCCTGAGCTTGATGCCTATTTGGTTTATGGAAACCAAGATGGTGGCACAGAAGTATATGCCACCAGTGGTATGCAGTCTTATATCTTGGAGTAAGCTCCTATTCGGTCAACTTAAGCAGACCTGCTGCTGCTGCAAACGAACTTATATTGTTGTCTAGTATGGCTTGTTTATAGCCTTCTATTTCGGCTACGACCTTTGGGTGGTTGTAGAATCGTGCGTGCAGAGCCTCGTCTATGGTTTGTTGTAGCCAGTAGAGCGATTGGCGGCTACGGTTCTTGTCGAAATAACCATTTTCTTTAGAGCATCTGATATGTGTTTCTATTGCTTGCCAAACATCTTTTAGTCCGTCGCCCGTTGTTGACGAGCAGGTAAAGACTTCTGGTCGTATCATAGAGTCGGGCATAGGGAATAGCGACAGCGCGTTGATAAACTGCTGGGCTGTGACCTGAGCCTTCTCAACATTAGAACCGTCGGCCTTGGTTACGGAGATAATGTCGGCCATCTCCATTATTCCGCGTTTTATACCTTGCAGCTCGTCACCCGCGCCAGAAATCTGAAGCATCAAGAACAAGTCGGTCATAGAGTGTACGGCAATCTCGGACTGTCCCACGCCCACAGTTTCTATAAATATTATGTCGAAGCCTGCGGCCTCGCATAGAACTATGCTCTCGCGAGTCTTGCGTGCCACACCGCCAAGGCTGCCTGCCGATGGTGAGGGACGTATAAATACACTTTTGTTGTGCACAAGGCTCTCCATACGTGTCTTGTCGCCAAGGATGGAGCCGCTACTGCGCTGGGAGCTAGGGTCTATGGCAAGCACGGCAAGCTTATGTCCACCTGCTGTTACCATATCTCCTACGGCCTCGATAAAAGTTGATTTGCCTGCACCCGGTACGCCCGTGATGCCTATGCGCATAGAGCTAGAACAGTGAGGTAGACACCTCTCGATTATCTGTTGCGATAGCTCGTGGTGCTCGGGCAGAAGGCTCTCGACTAGGGTTATGGCCTGAGAAAGTATGGTTATGTCGCCACGAAGTATGCCCTCGACATATTGGTCGGGGGTGAAACTGCGGCGCGGACGTTTCTTGAAGTGTGGGTTGACTACGGGTGGCTGCTCCACGCCGCGGCTTACGCTTAAGGCACTCTCGTTGCTTTGTTTGTATAGGTCCTCAAAGTGTTTCATGTGTTCAAACTTTTATTTGTCGAAGATAGCAGTTTTTTTGCCAATTACATCTACCTTTGCAAAGAATTTTTCTCAAAATAAAAAATCTTCGTTTTATGCACTCTCAGATAATAAAACTGTCTATACCAAATATAATATCTAATATTACGGTGCCACTGCTGGGCATGGTTGATATGATGATTGTTGGGCATCTGGGTAGTGAGGTTATGATAGGTGCAATGGCGCTGGGGGCAGCGATATTTAATTTCATATATTGGAGCTTTGCCTTTTTGCGTATGGGTACAAGCGGCTTTACGGCTCAGGCCTATGGTGCACGCGATATGAGAGAGATGAGCTCTAGCCTTTTGCGCTCGCTAGCTGTGGCTCTGGCTGTGGGACTGACGCTTGTTGTTTTTCAGTACCCACTTGGAAAGATGATGCTGTGGATTATGGATGGCAGTAATGAGGTTACGGCCTTTGCCTCTAGCTACTTCTTTGCTCGTATCTGGGCCGCGCCCGCCACTCTGTCGCTGAATGCTATTCAAGGGTGGTATATCGGTATGCAGAACTCGCGCCTGCCCATGTATATGTCCATCGTTATCAATATACTCAATATAGGGTTCAGTTTGTTCTTTGTGTTTGTGCTGGATATGGGATTTGTGGGCATAGCATGGGGGACTGTTGTGGCTCAGTATGGAGGGCTCTTGATGGGTGTGATATTGTGGCTTGTGCACTACAAGAGGATGTCTAAGTACTTTGACCTTGGTCACGCCATGAAACTCTCTGCCATGTTAAGGTTCTTTAATGTTAACCGCGATATATTTATACGTACTGCTTGTATTGTCACGGTATTTACCTTCTTCACCTCGCTATCGGCACGGCAGGGCGATATGCTGCTGGCAGTTAATATGTTGCTTATGCAGCTGTTTACTTTGTTCTCTTATGTTATTGATGGCTTTGCTTACTCGGCAGAGTCTCTGATAGGTAAGTTTGAGGGAGCAGGGAATATGCCTGCCATAAAGAAATGCTTACGTCAGCTATTTATGTGGGGATTTGGATTGGCTATGATTTTTGTGGCGGTGTACGTTGTTTTCTGGCAGGAACTTCTGGGATTGTTTACTGACAGCACGCAGGTTATAGAAATGGCCAGAGGCTATATAGGTTGGATTATTGCTGTGCCACTAATAACGTTCATTCCTTTTGTTATAGATGGCGCGCTGATAGGGGCCACAAAAAATGTTATCATGCGCAAGACGGTGTTCTTCTCGGCCATAATGTTCTTCGTGGTATTCTACTTGTGCCAGCCTTTTATGGGCAACGATGCTCTATGGTTGGCCTTTATGGCCTTTATGGTTTCGCGCGGATTGAGTCAATATGTTATGCTGCGCCCTCTGGGGTGGTTCTAGAAAATATAAGTAAAAAGAGTAAAAATGCTTTTTTTAGTGTGTGTATCTAAGTTTAATTTTGTAACTTTGGGCTTGAAATAAATTGATATGGATAATTTTGTAGTTTCGGCACGCAAGTATCGTCCCGCGAGTTTTGTCTCGGTGGTGGGTCAGAGTCATATAACCTCTACCTTGCGCAATGCTATTGATAGAAATCAACTAGCCCATGCCTATCTGTTCTGCGGTCCGCGCGGAGTGGGTAAGACTACTTGTGCGCGCATCTTTGCCAAGAATATTAATTGCAGCAGCCCACGTGAGGGTGAGGCCTGCCAAGAGTGCGAGTCATGCCGTTCGTTCAATGAGGGGCGTTCGTTCTCTATTCACGAGCTTGATGCAGCATCCAACAACTCTGTGGATGATATACGTAACCTTACTGACCAAGTGAGGATACCGCCTCAGACTGGCCGTTATAGCGTCTATATCATAGATGAGGTTCATATGCTTTCGCAAAGTGCGTTCAATGCTTTTCTAAAGACTCTTGAGGAGCCACCTGCACACGCCATATTTATTCTTGCCACAACAGAGAAACATAAAATCCTACCTACCATATTGTCGCGTTGTCAGATTTATGACTTCAACAGAATTAAGGTCGAGGACACGGTAGGCTACCTAAAATATATTGCCGCAGCCGAAAACGTAAGCTATGACGATGAGTCGCTTAATATCATTGCTCGCAAGGCCGATGGTGGTATGCGTGATGCACTGTCTATGTTCGATAAGGTGGTGTCATTCTGTGATTCGAACTTATCTGCCCAGAGTGTTGCCTCAACGCTCAATATGCTTGACTATGACACCTACTTCAATATGACGGATATTATCCTCTCTGGAGATTATCAAGCGGCACTAGTCGAGTTTGACAGAGTGTTGAGTAATGGATTCTCTGGTTCGACGTTTGTGTCAGGGTTTAGTGCTCACTTCAGAGACCTGCTTATGTGCAAGGACCCTAAGACCATCTCGCTGCTTGAGGTTACGGGAAGTGTGGCACAAAGATATAAGCAACAATCAGAGCAGTGTTCGGTGCCACTGCTGTTCGAGAGTATATCCCTGCTGAACACGCTAGATACGGGATATAAGACATCCTCTAACCAAAGATTATATTTTGAACTCGGTCTGATGAAACTTTGCGGATTGGGTCAAAAAAAAAATAACGACACCCCAACGCTAGAGCTTCCACCACTAGTTAAGAGCAAAGAGCCTGCGGTGGTGGAGAAAAACGTTGCCGCCAAAGCAGAGCCAACTACGGTGCAGCAAGAGCCTGCGGTGCAGAGGTCTGTGTCTGTGCAACAAGAAGCTGTGGCGCAGAGGGTAGTAGATAAGGTACATGTAACTCCAGCGGAGAAGGTTCAGACCGTTGTCTCAGAGGCTGTTGCGACAGAGGCTGTGAAAAGTGTGGACACTACGCAACAAAGCCCTAAACCCACTAGGCAGCCGCGCAAGAGCATATCAATTTCGGGGGCATCTATAAATACGATACTTAGCGATTCTCAAAACCAAACCATAGACAACACTCCGCAGCAAGAAGCTGTGCAGGAGGATAGCCTGCCAGTAGAGGTGGTCGTGCCAGACGAGCAGATAAATGTCAAAATCGAAAATGGATGTTCTTTGTTTATCTCCGAGAACGAGGTGTCGCGTCCGCGTTTTGCTATGGCTTTTAGTACGGCAGTGGTCGAGGGGAATGTGTTGACCGTTAAGGTGGCAAATCAGACGCTAGCCGAGGAGATAGTAAACGGCCGCTTTGAGATACTGGGTAGCATAGCCAAGTTGGGCGGTGTGTCGGCTCCCATAGAGCTTAAGGTGGAGGTCAGCCAGACGACCACAAAGACAAGACCTATCAAGGTAGAGGACAAGATTAAATTCTTGGTGGATAAAAATCCTGATCTATTGCTCTTTAAACAAGCCCTAAATTTAGACGTAGAATAGCTCTAGATTTGCTAGCAGAAGAATAAATCATTACTTTTGCAGGCGTAATAAATAGAAATTAAAAAAAACATACAACATATATGGATTTCGTACAAGAACTACAATGGAGAGGCATGATACACGATATGATGCCCGGTACAGAAGAACAACTTAAAAAAGAGATGACCTCGGCTTATGTGGGTATAGACCCTACGGCTGACTCGCTGCATATAGGACACCTTGTTAGTATCATGATACTAAAGCACTTCCAACGTTGTGGCCACAAACCTATCTTCTTGGTGGGTGGAGCAACAGGTATGATAGGTGACCCTTCGGGCAAGTCCCTAGAGCGTAACTTGTTGGACGAGGCTACTCTTGCCAAAAATCAGGCAGGCATCAAGGCTCAGCTTGCTCACCTTATCGACTTTAACTCTGATGCGGCCAATGCAGCCGAACTAGTTAATAACTATGACTGGATGAAGAGCATGAGCTTCCTTGAGTTTATCCGCGACATCGGTAAGCTTATTACCGTAAACTATATGATGGCTAAGGATTCTGTCAAAAAACGCTTTAGTGGTGATGGTGAGGGTATGTCATTTACTGAGTTTACTTACCAGTTGGTGCAGGGTTTTGACTTCTTGCATCTTTATGAAAATAAGAACTGCAAATTGCAGATGGGCGGTTCTGACCAATGGGGAAATATCACAACAGGTACGGAGCTTATACGTCGCAAATTGGGTGGCGAGGCTTACGGCTTGGTGTGCCCGCTAATCAAAAAGGCTGACGGAACCAAGTTTGGCAAGACCGAGGCTGGCAATGTATGGTTGGATGCAAACTATACATCACCATACAAGTTCTACCAGTTCTGGCTTAATGTGTCTGACCAGGACGCATCACGCTATATCAAGATATTCACCATGCTAGACAAAGAGGATGTTGATGCTCTTATTGCTGAGCATACCGAGGCTCCACACTTGCGCGCTTTGCAGAAACGCCTTGCCAAAGAGGTTACTTGCATGATACACTCTGAGCAAGAATATAATAAGGCTGTTGAGGCTTCTTCAATCTTGTTTGGCGCGGCAACAACAGAGGCTCTTAAGGGTCTTGACGAGACTACGTTCTTGCAGGTTTTTGAGGGTGTTCCAAACTTTACTGTTGAGGGTTCGGTTATCGATGCAGCTCCAAAGTTTGCAGACCTTACAGTGGAGAATGCTGCTATCTTCCCATCTAAGGGTGAGTGTCGCAAGCTTATTCAGGGCGGCGGTATCTCTCTTAATAAGGTTAAGGTTGCTTCTGTGGATACACAGGTTACACGCGAGGACCTTATCGGTGGCAAGTACTTGCTTGTTCAAAAGGGTAAGAAGAACTACTTCTTGATTACAGTAATTTAGAGTCTCTAGAGAGATGATATTAAAGGCCTATAAGTTTTTGCTTATAGGCCTTTTGTTTATAAGGTAAGGGAGGATAAGAAGTGGTTAGCTGCAACGCTCTGGTTTTTAGCCCTCCGCAGCATACTTTAGGGTATGTGAGGACAGGGCTAAAAATCTAGTAAGGCAGCAGATGAGTGCTTCTTGTTCTTCCTGTTTATGCTCGTACGGTATCTATAAACAGCAATATCGCTGTTTTGATTTGGCTTTGTTCATAGCTGCTTAACATAGCTGCTGCCTTGTCGCAATATTCTTCTTTTATCTTCTGGGCATATTCGATACCCTTGGCCTTAAAGACTTCGCCACGAAGATACTCGATGTTTTCGGGATGAGAATCTATGCTGCTTAGCTTGTCCAGCATTAGTGCTTTATGCTCAGCTGAGGCCTGCTCAAGAGTGTAGAGCAGAGGCAGGGTTATCTTCTTCTCGCGAAGGTCACAGCATGAGGGCTTGCCCGTTGTTGCCTCGTCACAAGTGTAGTCCAAAATGTCGTCCTTGATTTGGAAGGCTATGCCTATATTGTCGCCTAGGGCTTGCATGTCTGCTATGGCCTTGGCATCTGCACCTATCGAGTGAGCACCTATGGCAGCCGAGGCACCGAAGAGCACAGCTGTCTTTTTGTATATTATATCGAAGTAGCTGTCGCGGTCCATGTTCAGGGTCTCGACCTTGCGGCTTTGAGCCAGTTCACCCTCGCTGGCGTGATATAGTGCGCGGCAGACCATGCTGACTTGCTCGGATATGTTGTTGTCGAGGCAATGACAGAGCGCGCGCGTTAGTAGGTAGTCGCCAACCAACACGGCGGTGCGTCCATTCCATAGTGCGTTGAGCGAGGGTTGGCCGCGACGCATATACGACTCGTCGACAACGTCGTCATGTATAAGCGATGTTGTGTGTGCTATCTCTAGCAGGAATGCCGCGTCATAGACCTTGCTGTCGGGAGTTCCATGCAGGGCTGCTGTGAGGATGGATAGCATGGGGCGCAGGCCCTTACCTTTGTTAGACAGAACATATTCACAAATCTGGTTTAAGTAGGGGTCTTGACTCTTGAGTGCCTGCTTAACTAGAGAGTTGTATTGCTCAAGTGGTGCCTCTATGATTTTCTGAATCTGTTCTATATTTGTCATTGCTTAGTGTTTTTGTAGTTACAAATATCTTATATTTTTGGTGAATAGCCAAATTGCGTGAGTACTTTGATAAAAATCTCGACAATTTTTTGTTACTTTGTAGCTAAATTATCTATGGTATGAACAAGAAATACATTCCTTATATTGTTGCTTTTGTGGTGTTTGTTGCTTTAAGCATATTTTATTTTGCACCTCAGTATGCCTCAGAGCAGCTTTATCAGCATGATATTGTGCAGTATGAAGGCTCAAATAAAGACATCAGCGAACACAAAGAGTTATATGGCGAGGATCCACAGTGGGAGGGTCGCATGTTCGGAGGTATGCCTTCCTACTTTATTAATTTCAGCTATTCGGGCGTAATTCCGACATATATGGCTCAGGCGGCCTCACGTAGTATAGGTGAGCCTGCGTCGTTCATTCTTCTGGCCTTTGTGTCTTTCTATATTATGCTACTGCTCTTTGGTGTGGACCCTTGGAGCGCGCTGCCTGCATCTTTGGCCTATGGGCTTTCGACCTACTTCTTTATAATCATCGGGGCGGGTCATATAACCAAGATGGTGGCTATGGGGCTAGCTCCTCTTACTGTTGGCGGAGTGTACTATGCCTTGCGCAAGGACAGATGGCTAGGTGCTTCTGTGACGGCTCTTTCGGCCGCCATGTTGCTAAGTGCCAACCACCCTCAGATAGCTTATTACTTTGTGATGGTTATAGGGGCGATGTGGATTTCAGAGCTTTATAGAGCCGTTAAGAAGAATATTCTACCTCAGTTTGCTGCTACAACGGCCGTGTTGGCTTTGGCGGCAGTGCTTGCCGTAGGTGCTAATAGCCAGCTTCTGTGGTATAGCTATGACTCGGCCAAGGAGACTGTTCGTGCAGGCTCTGAGCTTGCAGAAGGAGAGTCGTCGGCCTCAGATTCAAAGCTCGATTTAGCATACGCCACGGCATGGAGCTATGGCAAGTATGAGACGTTTAATTTGTTTATCCCTAATGCTACGGGAGGTAACTCTAGTGGTGGCTTTAGTGCTGATGGTAAGGTTGCTCAGGCACTTACCAACTACAACGCCAGAGCCATGGCTACAAACCTGCCTGCTTACTTTGGCGATCAGCCTATGACCTCGGGACCAGTGTACATAGGCGCAGTGATTATATTTATCTTTGTGGTTGGAATGTTCTTGTTGTGCGGCTGGTTCAAGTGGTGGATAGTGGCCGTTACGGCACTTGCCATAATGCTTGCTTGGGGTCATAATATGATGTGGTTCACCGAGTTGTTCTATAACTACTTCCCTCTATATGGTAAGTTTAGAACCGTGTCAATGATACTCGTGATTGTTGAGTGGACGGTTCCTTTTGCGGCGGCATTGACACTGTATAAAGTGGTTAATGGTAAGCTCGACAAGCAGAAGGCTTTGCAGGCTATAAAGTACTCGCTGATGATTTGTGGTGGTGTGGCTTTGTTGTTTTTGTTGTTGGGTTCGTCGTTTGTAAACTTTAGTAGCGCAGTTGACTCTCAGCTCCCTGAAGATGTGGCTGCTGCCATGCGCTCTGAGCGTGCAGACCTGCTCTCTAGTGATTCTCTGAGGACCTTGTGCCTTGTGTTGCTCACAGCATGCCTTATGTATTATTTTGTTAGAGGCAAGCTTAAGAATGGCTATTTCATAGCTGCTCTATCGCTGCTTGTTGTGGTTGATTTGCTGCCTATAAATCTTCGTCATTTGAACTATGATAGCTTTGAGCCTAAGCGTGATGTGCTTGTAGAGCCATCTATGGCCGATAGGATGATACTTGCCGATACCTCGGTGCCTGCCTTCAGGGTGTTTAATATGGCGGTTAGTCCTTTTAATGACGCTACCACATCTTATTATCACCGTTCGGTGGGTGGCTATCATGGTGCCAAGCTAAGCCGCTATCAGGACCTTATAGACAATCATCTTTCTAAAAGCAACTATGAGGTTTTCAATATGCTGAACACAAAATATTTTATTGTAGCTTCGGAGCAGAATGGCGTTGAGGCACAGATAAATACAGATGCAAATGGTGCCGCGTGGTTTGTGGACGATGTGATGGAAGTCTCTGGTGCTCGCGCCGAGATAGACGCCTTGAACCTTGTTAATACCAAGACTACGGCCGTGGTGGATAGAGCGTTTGAGTCTCTTGTAGGCTCGGGTGCTCAGAGCGACTCGACAGCCTTTATAGATATTGTTGATTATAAGGTTAACCACCTAACATATAAATATAGCAGTAGCAAGGACGCTGTGGCTGTGTTCTCTGAGATATACTACCCTAAGGGTTGGACAGCTTATATAGATGGGGTTGAGGCTCCTTACTTCAGAGCGAATTATGTGCTTAGAGCCATGGTCTTGCCCGCGGGAGAGCATACGGTCGAGTTTAAGTTTGAGGCTCCACTCTTCGATGCTCTGGGAGGTGTGTCACTAGCCAGCTCGCTTATAATATTATCTGGGTTGGTCATATCGTTAATGTTAATAATAAAAGGCAATGGCAAGAAGGGGTTCACGCAAGCTGACCAATAAGGTTCGCAACGCATACATAGTTTCGACAACGAGCATCACGCTAGTGCTTTTTTTGCTTGGCTCGGTGGGTTATATCATGCTTAATATATGGTCGGGAGCACAGAAGCTTCAGGAGAGCTTGATGTTGAATGTCATGCTTGAAAGCGATGTTACATTAGAGCAGAAAACAGCCTTGGAGAATAACACAGAGCTAGCAGAGGTTATAAGCTCCATGCAGTTTGTGACCAAGGAGCAGGCTGCAAAAGAGTTTAAGGAGTATATAGGGGATGACTTTGTCGAGTTCTTGGACCAGAATCCTCTGCCCGACTCTTTCGAGATAAGCCTCAAGTCTGAGTATTCTGACAAGCAGGAAGTAGCCACTTTGGTGAGGAAGATAGAGGCTATGGAAGGCGTCGATGAGGTTATATATCAGCGTGGCGTGGTAGAGCAAATCTCTGATAACATGGGTAAGTTTACGCTTATCTTGTTGCTGTTTGGAGGCACGCTGCTGGTTATATCGTTGATACTTTTGAACAACACGATAAAGGTCGCCATCTTCTCGCGACGCTATATTATTAATACGATGAAGCTTGTGGGTGCCACTCGAGGATTTATCATCAAGCCCTTTGTTGCAGCAGCAGCACGTCAGGGCATAATAGCAGGCCTTATCGCTTCGTTAATGTTTGTGGGGCTTACCTCTGGCATAAACGAAAAGCTGCCCGATGTATCCATAATATCAAACAAGATAGTTATGTCGATAATATTGGGCATGATAGTTATGGGAGCTATAATATCTCTGTCTTTCACCTTCTTTGCGGTGATAAAGTTTGTTAACATGAACACCAACAAGATGCACTCGTTGTAGAATTTTTGATAATAAATAACACACATAATAAATATGAATAAACTAACTCAGGAGCAGCTAGAAAAGAAAGAGGCTTTGATGCCGCTGGCTATGAAGAACTATAAACTTATGCTTATAGGTTTCGCAATTATTGTCGTGGGCTTCGCACTTATGGCTGGAGGTGGAGGCACTTCGGCCGACTTTTTCAATGAAGAGATGTTTAGCTTTAGACGCATTACCCTTGCACCGATAGTGGTTCTGTTTGGATTTGGCTTCGAGATTTACGCCATAATGAAGAAATATAAATAATGGGGTTGTTAGAAGCAATAATCTTGGGTATAATCCAAGGACTGTCAGAGTTTCTGCCCATATCGAGTAGCGGACATCTGGAGATAGCAAATGCACTTATTGGCGAGGTGGGAGATACAAGCAATCTTGCTTTTGTGGTGGCGGTGCATGGTGCTACGGTGCTGAGCACTATTGTTGTTTTTTGGCGCGATATAGTTGACATATTCAAGGACCTATTACGCTTTGAGATGAACGAGGGTACTCGCTTTGCCATTAATATCGCAGTGTCTATGATTCCTGTGCTTGTTGTGGGAATGTTCTTCAAGGAGCAAGTGGAGGGACTTTTTGGCGGCAGCGTAGGTTTTGTGGGCTGTATGCTTGTGTTTACGTCTGTTCTTTTGGCCTTGTCATACTATCTGCCTAAAAAGGAAGGGGAGATAACACCACTCAAAGCTATTATTATAGGAATAATGCAGGCTGTGGCGGTTATCCCTGGAGTTTCACGCTCGGGAGCGACAATCTCTACGGGTCTGATTCTGGGTGTTGATCCTAAGAAGATGGCGCGCTTTTCGTTCCTTATGGTGCTGGTTCCTATTCTAGGGGCAAACTTTATGGATATAGTGTCTTCTTACACGTCTGAGCCAGATGTTGCAGGAACTAGCGTTTCTGCCATGCCCATTATCGTTGGAGCCATAGCCGCCTTTATAACAGGTGTTGTGGCATGTCGATATATGGTTAATATCGTTCGCAAAGGTAAACTTATATGGTTTGCCGTTTACTGTTTTGTTGCGGGAGTGGCAGCAATTATATATTCATCGTTAATTTAATTCTTGTGAATCAAAAACTATCTACGGATATAGACTTTCAGCAGGGCTACGTTCTGCCAATAGATAAACCATTAAATTGGACATCTTACGATATAGTGCGTAAGGTCAAGAACTTACTTCGTGCCGCTGGGCACAAAAAAATCAAGGTTGGTCATGCGGGCACTCTAGACCCATTGGCCACAGGTGTTTTGCTTGTTTGCATAGGAAAGGCAACCAAAAGAGCCGAGGAGCTTCAGGCTCAGACAAAAGAATACCTTACAACCATGGAGCTTGGAGCTACGACTCCTTGCTTTGATATGGAACATCCGATAGATAATCGCTATCCAACAGAGCATATAACAGCTGATGCTGTTCAGGCTGTTGCTCACGGGTTTAAGGGCGAGCAGTTGCAGGAGCCGCCTATTTTCTCTGCCAAGATGATAGATGGCAAGAGGGCTTATGACTATGCGCGCGATGGCCAAGAGGTCAAGATGCGTATGGCACTTATAAACATCTATGATTTAGAGGTCGTTGGCCTTGATATGCCGCACCTTACAATTAGGGTTGAGTGTAGCAAGGGTACTTATATTAGGGCCTTGGCACGTGATTTTGGTAAGAGGCTCGATAGTGGGGCCTATCTCACTAAGTTAGAGCGTACTCGCAGTGGTGATTACAAGGTCGAGGACTGCTACAAGATAGAAGAAGTGGAAAAAATTTTCGCTCAAGTGAAACAAATTTAAAATTTATACGTAGTTTATTTATTACGTTCAAGCGAAAAATAGCTAAAAGATGAAGTTATCGCAATACAATTACCGCTTTTCGCCAGACTTGCTGGCTAAATACCCAACAGAAAACCGTGACGAATCTCGCCTTATGGTTGTAAACCGTGCAACAGGTGAAATTGAACACAAAATCTTTAAAGATATTATCGATTATTTCGAGGAGGATGATGTCTTTATCTTTAACAATACCAAAGTTTTTCCTGCACGCCTCTATGGTAATAAAGAAAAAACAGGTGCCGAAATCGAAATTTTCTTGCTTAGAGAGTTGAACCGCGAGTTGCGTCTTTGGGATGTGCTTGTAGACCCTGCACGTAAAATCCGTATAGGCAATAAACTATATTTTGGTGACGACGATTTGCTTGTTGCCGAGGTTATAGATAATACAACTTCACGCGGCCGCACATTGCGCTTCTTGTTTGATGGGGAGTATGAGGAGTTTAAGTCTGCTCTGTTCAATATCGGAGAGATGCCACTTCCAAAGTGGGTGCGCGAGAAGGTTGAGGAGATAGATGCCGAACGCTACCAGACTGTTTACTCTAAGCACGAGGGTGCCGTGGCAGCTCCAACAGCAGGCCTTCACTTTAGCACTCGACTGCTAAAACGCTTGCAGATAAAAGGTGTCAACAAAGCTGAGGTGACTCTACATGTTGGTCTTGGAAACTTTAGAACCGTAGATGTTGAGGATTTGACAAAGCACAAAATGGACTCTGAGCAAATCGAGATACTTGCCGATGCAGCACAGATGGTCAATACAGCAAAACAAAATAAACGTAAGGTGTGTGCCGTAGGAACAACCGTAATGCGCACCATAGAAAGCTCTGTGTCTACGGACGGACTTCTTAAACCTTATGAAGGTTGGACCAACAAGTTTGTGTTCGAGCCTTATGAATTTAGCGTTGCAGATAGCATGGTTACCAACCTGCATCTGCCATATTCGACTCAGCTTATCATGGTCTCTGCATTTGCAGGCCACAGCCTACTTATGGAGGCTTATGAGCAAGCGCGCAAGGAGGGTTACCGCTTCGGCACTTATGGCGATGCAATGTTAATTCTCTAGTCGAGTTTGATGTTTGAGTAAAAATTCATACCTTTGTACATTATGTGGTGTTAAGAGCCTAGATAGCTAGGTGTGTAGCACCGCTCAGAGATAATATAAGAAAAAATGAGTAGTCGCCAAATTCTTTACGTATGCCAAGAAGTGTCTCCCTATTTGCCAGAGACACAAATGTCACTTACTTGTCGAAAGTTAGCACAATCGATTCAAGAGAGCGGTGACGAGATACGTGTGTTTATGCCGCGTTTTGGTCTTATCAATGAACGTCGAAATCAACTGCATGAGGTGATACGACTCTCGGGTATGAACCTTATAATAGACAATAATGATCACCAGCTGATTATTAAGGTGGCGTCAATACCTTCGGCACGCCTTCAGGTTTATTTCATAGATAATGATGATTATTTCCAACGTAAAGCTATACTGACCGATGAGGATGGTAAGAGCTTTGAGGATAACGACGAGCGCGCATTGTTCTATGCTCGTGGCGTTTTTGAAACAGTCAAGAAGCTACGCTGGAAACCAGATATTATTCATTGCCAAGGTTGGTTCTCGTCTATGATGCCTGTCTATCTTCGCAATATGTTTGCTGATGACCCACTTTTTGCAGAGGCAAAGTGTGTGGTCTCTGTGTATGATGATGCTTTTGAGGGTAGTTTGAATGCAAATTTCAAAGAAAATCTAATCGGTGAGGGCATAGAAGTTAAAAATGATGAATTAATTTCTGAAGCTACATACCAAAACTATATGCGCTTCGTTATTAATCACACAGATGGGGTAATTATGGAAACAGAGAATCCAGATCCTCAGATTGTAGAACACATTAAAGCGACATCAAAACCTTGCCTGGAGTATCAGAGTAAGGAGACAACAGAATATATTGACACTTACAAAGATTTCTATGATAAATTATTCATGTAAGACATTAGCATCAGTATGTCTAGTGGCATTAAGCGCAGTAGTGCTATTGTTTAGTTCTTGTACACAAGTAGATGACACACTTGGAAATAACCTAGTCCCTAACAATCAGCAAATGGCCGTAGGTACTGTCTCTTTTGAGAATAGCGTAACCACAGCTAGTTATTTTACAGATTCTATCGCCTCTTCTAATGTGGGCGTTTTCTTGTTGGGAAAACAAACTTCTCCGACTTTTGGTATTGCTAAGGCGGGCTTCTTTGCTCAATATGCACCTTACTACAACTCTTACACTGATGGTGATACTTCGGCTCCATTTGGACTAGATCCTGTTGTTGACTCTGTGATTCTGACTGTCCCTATCTATGTTGCTTATTCAGATGATACGCTTACAGAGCAGACCATTGACATATACATGGTAAAAGAGAATATGATAGAGATAGATTCTACATATTATACAAACTTTGATTACAAAGACTATCTTGAAGATCAACCACTAACAAGCTTTACATTCTCAGGTACTTACTATGAGGGTCTAGAGATTAAGTTGCCAGATAGCTTTGGAGAAATGTTGTTTGATGCTTCTGATGACGCTTATGAAGCGGACTCTTTGTTCATAGATAAATTCCCAGGATTTGTATTTATGCCTCAGGATGCATCGCCAGAACAAGCTGCGATATATGCTATTATGGCGGAATATACAAGTACCACTGTTTATTATCGTAATATGGACTCAGATGGCGAGGTTGCCGATACCCTTTATAGCATCTATACCTTTGACGACTCATCAACTTCATATTGTGTAAGTATCAACCTTATGGAGCATGATTATTCTAGCACAACGATAGATATCTCTGAGGGAGGCAACACAAATGAGGATGTCACGTATGTTCAGGGTTTGGGAGGTGTAGTAACTTCACTTACCTTCGGGGAAGATATTCTTGAGGAGCTAGCATCTAAGGTAGGTCCTGATACAGACTACACAGATATATCTATCAGTAAGGCTGTGCTCTACTTCTATACCTCGATTAAGGACCATGACTATAATGAGAATCTGCCCTCCCGACTGGGTATATTTACTGACTATGTGAACCGATCTCCTATCGTAGATTATAGTTATGTTTATGAAGAGGACTATGGAGTTTCGATTCCTTATGGAGGATATTTTGAAGGATCACTGTTTGAATACTCCATGGATATAACAACATATCTGTCTCAGTTGTATGCTGGAAATGAGGATTCTCCGCAGACGGTGATAATGGGAACAGAATACTCCACGCAGTTGATGTTCCAAGAGGCTATCTTAGCAGGTTCTGCATCAGATACCCCTCCTAGACTGGAAGTAACATACACGCTTATAAAATAGCATTCGGGCCACCTTGAGGTGGCCTTAGGCTTTTAGGTTTAGACCTAAAAGATTTGGTTAAAGATATAAATTATTATGCAGCATAAAAATCTTATTATTGTAGAGTCACCTGCCAAGGCAAAGACCATAGAGAAATTTCTAGGCAAGGACTTTATCGTAAAATCTAGTTTTGGACATATCAGAGATTTGTCTAAAAAGAAACTTGGCATAGATGTCGAAAATGGTTTCCTGCCTGTTTACGAAGTTAGCGCAGACAAAAAGAAAGTAGTCGCCGAGCTTGAGGAATTAGCAAATAAAGCTGAGACTGTATGGCTAGCATCCGATGAGGACCGCGAGGGAGAGGCCATAGCATGGCACATAGCTCAGGTTCTGGGTCTTGATGTAGAGTCTACCAAGCGTATCGTATTCCATGAGATTACTAAAAACGCCATTCTCAACGCCGTAGAAAATCCACGTACCATAGACATGAACTTTGTTAACGCTCAGCAGGCTCGTCGTATCCTCGATAGGCTTGTGGGCTTTGAGTTGTCTCCAGTGTTGTGGAAGAAGGTTAAGCCGTCGCTTTCGGCTGGACGTGTTCAGAGCGTTGCGGTAAGGCTTATTGTTGACAGGGAGCGCGAGGTGCTTAACTTTGAGGCTAAGCCTTTCTATCGTGTTGTGGGCAACTTCGTGGTTACTGATGACAAGGGTGTAAAATTTGAGTTTACGGCCGATTTGCCACACCGCCTAAAAACAAAAGCTGAGGCTCAGAAGCTATTGGAGAAATGCTCTGATGCCACATTCACCATAGATGCCGTAACCAAGAAGCCAGCGAAGAAATCGCCTGCGGCTCCTTTTACTACATCTACTCTTCAGCAGGAGGCATCACGCAAATTGAGCATGTCTGTTTCTCAGACCATGTCTACGGCTCAGCGTCTATACGAGGCTGGTTATATAACATATATGCGTACGGACTCTGTGAACCTTTCTTCTCAGGCTGTTGCTGCGGCAAAGCAGGAGATTGTCAAGCTCTTTGGCGAGAAGTATAGCGAGCCACGCAAGTTCAAGACTAAGACCAAGGGCGCGCAAGAGGCCCATGAGGCTATCCGTCCTTCGTATATGGACAAGCGTACTGTCGAGGGTTCGGCACAAGAGAAGAAGCTTTACGATTTGATTTGGAAGCGCACTGTGGCATCGCAGATGGCTTCGGCAAGCATAGAAAAAACTACGGTTGACATACATGTTGACGATCTAGACGAGAAGTTTGTTGCTACTGGAGAGGTCGTTCTCTTCGATGGTTTCATGCACCTGTACTTTGAGTCTACGGATGATGAGAGCAGCGAGGGTACGGCAATGTTGCCAGCATTGAAACAGGGCGACAAGCCTTTGATGCGTAGCATTACAGCCACCGAGCGTTTCACTCAGTCGCCTGCACGTTATAGTGAGGCTGCGCTGGTTCGTAGTCTTGAGGAACTGGGTATCGGTCGTCCATCAACATACGCGCCGACTATCTCTACTGTGATAACACGTGGCTATATCATCCGAGATAATCGTGATGGTGTTAAGCGCGAGTACGAGCAGTTGAAGGTCGAAAAGGGTAAGTCTATCACGTCTAAGACCCTGACAGAGACAGTTGGTAAGGAAAAAAATAAATTGTTCCCAACAGACATAGGTATCGTTGTTACAGACTTCTTGTCTGAGCAGTTCCCTGATATTTTGGACTTTAACTTTACGGCTAAGGTTGAAAAGGAATTTGACGAGGTTGCCTCAGGCAATATGTTGTGGGATAAGATGATAGAGCAGTTTTATGGTTCGTTCCACGATACGGTGGACAAGGTTCTAGAGACGGCTATGCCTCAGGGTAATCAGGCTCGTCTTCTGGGCGTAGATCCTAAATCGGGCAAGAACGTATATGTTAAGATTGGTCGTTTTGGTCCTGTTGCTCAGATTGGTGAAACCAACGACGAGCAAGACAAGCCTCGTTATGCAGCCATGAAGAAAGATCAGCTTATACAGTCTATCACTCTTGAGCAGGCTTTGGATTTGTTTGGTCTGCCACGTAACGTGGGCGTTTTCGAAGAGAAAGATGTTGTTATTGGTGTTGGACGCTTTGGCCCTTATGTTCGCCATGATGGCAAGTTCGTGTCTTTGGATAAGACGGACGATCCATATACAATCACTCTTGAGAGAGCTGTTGAGTTGGTAGAGAATAAGCGAGCGAAAGATCTTATCGCTAAGACTCCAATTCAGAGTTTCGAGGCCTCAGAGATAACCATTCTTATTGGCCGTTATGGTCCTTATATAGCCTGCAAGGGTAAGAACTATCGCATACCTAAGGGTAGTGACCCTGCTGCTATCACTGAGGCTGAATGTCTGGATGTTATAGCCAAGTCGAAGAAATAATTTGTACACATTAGTATAGTCGGAGGCTGCTCGTAAGAGTGGCCTCTGTTTGTTTGTGGTAATTAAGCATTTATACGTATTTGAAATAGGTGTAATAACTGCTGAAAAACGTTCATTGTGGTTATATCTTTGTAATGCTAAAATGTGTACTATGGAAAAAAGTTATTACGAAATGTTGATGGAAGACCCCCGCTTCAAGGAGGGTCTAAGTTCGTGCATGAACTGTGGTGTTTGCACGGGGGTATGCCCTGCTGCTGAATTTTATAACTACGATCCACGACAGATTGTTAGCATTGTTCAGACGCGTGATGAGAAGGCCATAGAAGAGTTGCTTAAGGGTGAGCATATCTGGTATTGTGGCGAGTGCCTTTCGTGCCGTCCTCGTTGCCCTAGGGGTAATGTTCCAGCCTATGTTATTCAGGCTCTTAAGACGCTGTCTCAGAAATTGGGCTTCTTTACCTATTCTGAAAAAGGTCGTCAGCAACTGGCCATCAAACGTACCATAGGTGATAATATCAAAAATACAGGATACTGTCTTCGTCCAGAGTTTGTAGACCCAGAGCTGCACCCAGAGCAGGGACCAGTTTGGAAGTGGGTGTACGAGAATAGCGATGATTTGTTCTCGCGCTTTGGTGACAACTATAATAGGGTTGGCCCAGGTGCTATGCGCAGCCTAGATAAAGATAGCTTGGACGAGATAAAGAATATATTTGAAGTTAGTGGCGGTAAGGCCTTTATGGATCAGATAGAGGCGTTCTCAGAGACCAAGGCCAAAGATATGGGCTTTGATGGTGCAGACGAAGATTACTTCATGAGTGTGTACCGCACAAATACAGGCAACCACCGCTAATCAAAAAAAAACGTAATTACTATGAAAAGATATTCTTGGCAAGACTACCAGAAGAAGATTGCCGACGACAACTACTACTATGCACGTAGCTGCATAAGACAAAACTTTTTTCCGGGTTCAGAATCTGCCTTTTTGAAAATCCTTGCCAATGACTTGGGAAAGGACATTTTCGACGACCCTAAGCACTCGTCATGCTCTGGAATCGGCTATCACTCAGGGGTAGTTCCTTTCGAGACGCTGATGACTGTTATTGCGCGCCAGTTCGCGCTTATGTCAGAGGCAAACTATGATAATATGGCCATCTCGTGTATCACTTCTTTTGGTCTTTATACCGAGGTGATAGAGACATGGCACGAGTTTCCAGAGACTTTGGCTCGCACACAAGAGTACCTTTATAAGGCTACGGGACGAGAGTTTACCGTACCTAAAAACATATCGCACACCTCAGATATAATCTTCCACTTTAGAGACGAGATAGCACAGCAGGCAAAACACAAGTTGGTGAATAAACTTACGGGTGAGCCATTGCGTGGTGTCGAGCATATCGGTTGTCACTATGCCAAGATATTCCCTAAGGCGGGTATCGGAGGCAGTGAGTTCCCTTATGTTTTGGCGGGCATGATAGAGTCGTGGGGCGGTGAGGTTGTTGACTACCCAGAGCGTCGCCACTGTTGTGGATTTGGTTTCCGCAACTACCTTGTGCAGGCCAACCGTGGTTATTCGATAGCCAACAGCCAGAAGAAATTTGAGAGCATGGCTCCTTACAAGCCTGATTTTATCATAGGCAACTGCCCTGGTTGTACAATGTTTATGGATCGCTGGCAGTATGTTATCTCTGAGATGGAGGGCAAGACTTATGGTGCTAATAATCAGGGTATCCCAGTGTTAACCTATGAGGAATTGGCAGGCTTGGTGTTGGGTTATGATCCATGGGATCTGGGCATGCAGATGCATCAAGTTGCCGTAGAGCCACTTCTAGATAAGATGGGTATAGAGTATGACCCATCGACCAAGTTCTTGGGCAAGGACGGTAAGTATATCGGTCGCCCACAAGATACAAAAATTGGCTGCTGCGGTAGCTCTGTGTTTAAATAAAAGAAACCCAAAATATAGATGAACAAAAAAGTAATAGTAGTTGGTGGAGGTGTTGCAGGAATGTATGCTGCCCTTACTTTGAAACGCTCTGGTGTAGAGGCCTTGATTATTGAGAAGACAGAAACCCTTGGCGGCAAGCTTAATCGTTGGGACAGACTATTTCCGACGATGACTCCAGCCTCTGAGCTGTCTAGTAAGGTGCTCTCAGAGATTCAAGAATCTGGCGTGGATGTGCTTAATAATACCTCTGTAAGCTCTGTTGATGATAACGGACAGGGCGTTGTTTTAGATAATGGCGAACACCTAAGCTGCGATGGCGTTATCTTGGCTTCGGGATTCGAGCTTTTTGACGCTAGGCTAAAAGAAGAATATGGTTATAGCATATATGATAATGTAATTACTTCGGCCGAGCTGGAGGATATGTTCCGCACTAATGGTCGTGTCGAGAAGGCTGATGGTTCTGTACCTAAGAAAGTCGCGTTCTTGCATTGTGTGGGTTCGCGCGATGAGAAAGTTAAGCAGAGCCACTGTTCTAAGGTGTGCTGCATAACAGGCGTTAAGCAGGCCATAGAGATTAAGAAGAGCCTGCCTGATTGTGAGGTCTTCAACTTCTATATGGATATACGTATGTTTGGACCGGGTTATGAGGAGATGTATCGCTCGGCTCAACAAGATTATAACATCCACCTTATCCGTGGTCGCATCTCTGAGGCTAGTGCCACCATGGGCGGCAAGGTTCAGATTAAGGCCGAGGATACGCTTGTAGCTCGTCCGCTAAAGATGGATGTAGACCTGCTTGTGCTTATGGTAGGTATGTGTGCTGGCAAGAGCAACGCTCAGTGGGCGCAGAACAAAGACATAGATCTTGCTCCAAGTGGCTTTGTCGCTAGTGCAAACTTCTTTGACGGCAACGTTAGCTCTAAGGCCCCTAATATATTCTATGCTGGTGCTGTTTCGGCTCCTAAGAATATCGGTGAGTGTATCAACGACGGTATCGCTGCTGCAACTCGTATGGCTCATCAACTTAAAAAGGCTTAAGCTATGGAGTGGGGATTTTCGATAAGCGCGCCTCGTTCGATAGACATGGAGAAGAACGATATGCGCATTAGCGAGCAGCTATTGAAACGCTATCCTGAGCTTCAGGCCTGCATAGGCTGTGGTGCTTGTGCTGCTACGTGTACGGCAGGGGCACTTACAGACTTCAACTTCCGTAAGATGCAGACCCTTGTGCGCCGTGGCGAGTATGATACGGTGCTAGAGCAGATGAACAAATGTATGCTTTGTGGTAAGTGTATTCTTGTGTGCCCTAGAGGTATCAATACGCGAAGTGTAATCATGTCTATTAAAAACCATCTAAAACAAGGGGGTAAGTAATGGATTCGTATTTCTTTAGATATTTTGTGCTGCCGTTTAGCTTGGGTGCTATATTCCTTTTTGTCACCTTGGCGATAAAGTATATAAGCTGGTTTGTGATGCTGCCTTTGCAGGACAAGAAACGTTTTTTTAAATCGCTGCCAACAAAGTCAACCCTTGTTTCTATCAAGGAGATTGTTTGCGAGAGCCTTCTTCACCTTAAAATATGGCGAGTAAATCCATTGCTTGGATATATGCATATGACCTTTGCCTTGGGCTGGTTTACGCTTATCCTTGTGGGCTGGATTGAGACTCTTGTTGTTTTTAAGGGTGAGAGCGTTCCGCTTTATGTGGATATTTTCTTCTCTTATTATGAGCACCCAGTGTTCGAGCGAGCTTTTAACTTCTCGTTCATAAAGGACCTACTGTTGCTGCTTATTCTTGTGGGCATAGGCTTGGCCATGTTCAAACGCTTGCGCTCAAAGGTTCTTGGTATGCGCAAAACGACAAACCATATCTTTGGCGATAGAGTAGCATTGACATCTCTGTGGTTGATATTTGTGGCTCGCTTCTTGGCCGAGAGTGTCACCAGCGGAGTTGTTACCATAGAGAACGGCGTGGGTAGTGGTAGCTTCCTTACTAATACCTTTGGTAAGCTGTTCTATAATCTCTTCTCTGAGCCTACGCTGATGGCCTTGGAACTTCCTATGTGGTGGTTCTATTCTATCACGCTGGGGGTGTTCTTTGTGAGTCTTCCTTTCTCAAGGTATATGCACATCTTTACCGAGATACCGCTGATATTCTTGCGTAATGCAGGCATACGCTCTAGCGACAAACCTTCAGGGTATGACCACTTTCAGATTGAGGCCTGCTCGCGCTGTGGTATATGTATTGACCCATGTCAGTTGCAAATGGATGCTCAGATTAACAATGTGCAGTCTGCTTACTTCTTGCGTGATTTGCGCTATGGGGGATTGACTCAGCAGGTTGCCTCAAACTGTTTGATGTGTGGTCGTTGTGCTAAGGTGTGCCCTGTGGGTATAGACCTTAACACCATTAGACAAAGCTCGCGTGCTAAGTTCTCGCGTGCCGATGTTGATGCACCAAGTCGCTATAACTACCTTTCTAGTGTCGACCGCTCTAAGGGAGAGGGCACGGTTGGCTACTTTGCAGGTTGCATGACGCTGCTTACTCCGCGCATACTAAAGGCTATGGATAGCATCTTTGAGGCTGCATCGGAGCAGGTGTGGCGTGCCGACCAAGACGGTGGTGTGTGCTGTGGACGTCCTTTGAAGCTTTCGGGCGACATAGACTCCGCGCGCAAGATTATGGACTACAACGTCTTGCTTTTCAAGAAACATAATATCAGGACTCTTGTCACCTCGTGCCCTATATGCTATAAGGTGTTTAATGAGGATTATGACTTGGGGGACATAAAAGTCTTGCATCACTCTGAGTATATCGCAGAGCTTATTGCTCAGGGCCGCATAAGCTTGGAGCTTAGCGACAGAGTATTTACCTATCATGACCCTTGTGAATTGGGGCGTGGCAGTGGTATTTATGCAGCTCCGCGCGAGGTTATTGGTGCGGTGGGTGCGCTGTCAGAGCCAGAACATACGGGTGCCGATGCACTTTGTTGTGGAGCTAGTCTTGCCAATTCAGAGCTTAGTTACCCTCAGACTACAAAAATTGCTGCAAAAATGACTAACGAATTAGAATCTACGGGAGCACAGACCATAATCACCTCTTGTCCGCTGTGTAAGAAGACGATAGCCTCTCAAAGTAGTGTCGAAGTAATGGACTTATGTGAGGTTGTAGCACAGCAGTTGAAATAAAATTGTATTTTTTATCAGTAATAATTTGTAAATATCAAAAATATATCTACCTTTGCACTCACAATATCGCGGGGTGGAGCAGTTGGTAGCTCGTTGGGCTCATAACCCAAAGGCCAGAGGTTCGAGTCCTCTCCCCGCTACTAAGTATTAAAAGTCGAATCTATTAGGTTCGGCTTTTTTTTTGTACCTTTGTGAAAAGACTTAAATTATGGATATTCAAGAAATATTTAGCCGCGAGCCTTTCGCAGGGAATCTAGGCATTGTAATTGACCAAATTACAGATGAGTATATACAAGTGTCGCTCAAGGTCGATGATAAGCATCTTAACTTGGCTAGCGTGGTACATGGAGGTGTAGTTTTCACTCTTGCCGATTATGCAATGGGTATAGCGGCCAATCAGTCAGGAGATGTATTCTTGTCTATACAGTCAGACATACGTTTTGTGGCGTCAGCGCGCAAAGGCGATACCATAATCGCCAGAGCATATAAAGTTATGGTTCGCAATCGAATATCATATTATCGAGCCGAGGTTATGAACTCTTCACTAGAACCTATTGCTATTGCCGAGGGAATGTTCCACCGCAAGGGCGATATGAAAATAACAGACTTAAACTTATAACGATATATTATTATGAGCGATAACGATTGGAAGAGCAGACTTAACGTTGTGTATTCTACCAACCCTGATTTTAATTATGAACAGCAGGAGCAGGAGCAAGTAGAAACGGCACCTGCCTCACAACAGAACCTACGCGTGTGGCTAGACCGCAAGCAGCGTGCTGGCAAGAGCGTGACTCTGGTCAAAGGCTTTGTAGGTAGTGACGACGATTTGAAAGAGCTTGCAACAACCCTTAAGCGTCGTTGTGGCGTGGGTGGCAGTGCCAAGGATGGCGAGATAATTATTCAGGGTGACTTCCGCGATAGGGTAGTCGCGCTGCTTGTAGATATGGGTTATAAGGCCAAGAAGGCTGGCGCATAATTTTTGAGGAGGCTGAATTATGGGACGAAAGAAAATATTACTATTGGCAATGGCTATGACGTTTTGTTTGACACTTAACGCCCAGTACTATTCGCCCGGACGTTCAGCATACAATATAAAGTGGCGCACACGAGAATTTAATAGCGGTAAGTTTATCTATCCCGACTACTTTGAGAAGGGGGCTGCCCGCTTCACTATGATGTATGACTCGCTAACTGAGAGCATAAACTATGGCATGAGCCTACCTGCCATGTCCATGCCTGTTGTAGTGCATGCCGAGAATGTTAGCTCCAATGGTCTTGTTATTCTCGCACCCAATCGCAGCGAGCTGCTTTCCATACCAGATATAGATAACTTTGCCACCGAGTGGTATGCACACCTTGTAGCCCACGAGTATAGGCATGCCGTGCAGTATGCTAATCTTTCGGCTCACTTCTTCAAGCCTCTGAGCTGGTTTATTGGCCAGCAGTCAGATTTGATTTCGATAGGTATGGTGCCGTTGTGGTTTCTTGAGGGCGACGCGGTTATGGCTGAGACTCAGGCCTCAGATTTTGGCCGTGCATTGCAACCCTCTTTCACCATGGCTTATAGGGCCTACTTGGATGGTGAGATGCCCGACTTCTCGCGCGATAAGTGGTATACAGGCTCTTATAGAGACTATATCCCCGATCATTACAGTCTTGGTTATCAGTTAGTAAGATACTCGCGCAACCAGTATGGGGTAGATATGTGGGATAAGATTATGGACTATACTTCGCGCTATCCATACACTATCTTTGCAAGGAAGATAGCCATGAAGAAGTATTACTCGACATCTACGGACGATCTGCTCGATAGGACGATGCTTGAGATGCAGAGCTATTGGGCACAGCTGCCAAATAGGGAAAACTCGGCTCAGCAGGTGATGGAAACGCCCCATAGGGACTTCACAAAATATAAATCGCCAGTGATTATTAATGATAGCACGGTCTACATTGTTAAGGAATCATATGATAGAGCCTCTAGAATAGTTTCGCTTGATACGCGCGATTCTTCTGAGGATGTTGTGGCTAATATAGGCGTTCTGTACACGCCACCCAGTATGTATGGCTCGAAGCTGCTGTGGAGTGAGGTTCGCCAGAGCCTTTTCTGGGAGCAGAAGAACACAACGAAGATATGCTACTATGATTTGAATGAGGGTAACAAGGGTACTATATCTACCCCTGAGCCTAACCCTATGTTCCCCGTTATTATAGACGATATGCTGGCTTACTTTGCCTACGATTATAGCGGAGTCTTTTCCTTGGTCATTGGAAAAAGGAGCATGCCATTGAAAGGCGTTAGCTCGGTTCACGGCTTGGCCTATGATGACAGAACGGCTACTTTGGTGGCCATAATTCTTCAGGCGCAGGGCATGTCTATTGTTGAGATTGATGTTAATGATGGCGCTATAAACTATATCACACAGCCCTCGCGCACGACGGTTTCTGAGCTTCGTGCAGCACACGGAGTGTTGACCTTCTCTTCTATCGCTTCGGGTTATGACGAGGTTCATACCCTTGATTTGGCCTCGGGCATTGAGCGTAGGCTCACCACCTCGCGCTATGGCAGTTTCAGCCCTTCGGCCATCAGCGATTCTGGCAGGGTGTATCTTACAAGTTATTCTACCGATGGCTACTTGCTTGGTTATCAGGATGTGGATAATGCTAAGGACAGTGTTGTCGGCTACTCTTATCTGCCACAGAACGTGGTGAACCTTAAGGCTGTGAAGTTGGAGATTGTCAATATCGACTCGCTGTCTATGAGTATAGAAAAGGCGTTGGAGACAACCTCAGAGCAAACTCTCGAATCTCAGAGCCGCCCATACAGCAAGGCTGCTCACATGATTAACATCCATAGCTGGATGCCGCTAGGCTTCAACCCTTACGACATTGTCGATGAAAGCAGCTTTGATTTTGCACTTGGATTAACACTCCTAAACCAAAATATCTTGGGTACGCTCGTTGGTTCGGCCTCCTATCGCTATACCGATGCTGGGCACCTCGGTTCGGCAAAGATAGATTATGAGGGTCTGCCAGTGAAATTTGAGCTAGAAGCAGAGTATGGTGGCGAGCAGCTGTATTATGGATATGTTCTAGATGGTAGTGGGCTTGAGGCTCCGGGCACAAACTTCTCGGCCTCGCTCATGGCTTATCTGCCTATGACCATATCGTCGGATTATCACACGCGAACCTTGACTCCTGTGGCCGAGTATTCGTATATCAATGCCAAGGGTTATCTTGGTTCTAGCACTCCTGTGTCCGATTATATTGGGCAGATGGGGCTGGCACTTTATTATTCTGATTATGTGCGCATGGCCTATCGTGATATTCTGCCACGCTGGGGCTATAACCTTAAGCTGTCTAGGGTGTCGAGTCCTAATATGGATATTTTCAGTGAGCTTTATCAGTTTCGCGCTGGAGTCTATACCCCCGCTCTGATGCCTCACCATTCGATAAATATAAATGCTGCGGTGCAGTATCAAGAGCCTCAGATGATGAACTTCTATAATAAGGAGCTTTATCCTAGAGGTGCAGAGTCAAGCAGTATTGCCGCCAGCAAGTATCTAGCCTCACGCATAGACTATCAGCTTCCGCTGGCTTATCCAGACTGGGGACTTAATAGTATAGTCTACTTCAAGCGTCTAAGGTTAGGGCTTAATGCTGACTTTGCGCGTTTTGTTGAGGTAAATACTTCTGAGTGGAATAATGTTTGGTCGTATGGAGCAACTCTGTATTTTGATATGCATGCTCTGCGCATACCTGTTAATCTTACCACTTTCAGTGTCTCGGTGTACAAGCCGTCTGATAACAAGGGGGTTGTGGCAGGGGTTAATTTCTCCTTGCCTTTGTAGACGAGGATATATCATAAAAAAAGACTAACAAGCACAGTGCCTGTTAGTCTTTTTTATGATATAAACCTCTATGGGTTTAGTCCTCAAGTAGGATATCCATCATCTTGATGGCAGCGTCAGCGATAGGCGTGCCAGGTCCGAAGATTGCAGCAGCACCAGCCTCATATAGCTTGTCGTAGTCTTGCAATGGAATAACACCACCAACGATAACTACGATGTCCTCGCGACCTAGCTTAGCAAGCTCAGCAACGATTTGAGGAACTAGAGTCTTGTGTCCAGCAGCTAGTGAAGATACACCAACCACGTGAACGTCATTCTCTACTGCTTGCTTAGCAGCCTCGGCAGGAGTCTGGAACAATGGTCCCATATCAACGTCGAAACCTATGTCAGCATAACCCGTAGCAACAACTTTGGCTCCACGGTCGTGACCATCTTGACCAAGTTTAGCAATCATGATACGAGGTTGACGTCCCTCTTTTTTAGCGAACTCAGCAACTAGCTGTTTTGCTTTCTCAAATTGTGAATCGTTATGCACTTCTGAAGAATAAACACCTGAAATTGAACGAATAACTGCGTTGTAGCGACCTACGATTTTCTCGCAGGCATCAGAGATTTCACCTAGTGTAGCACGAAGCTTGGCTGCCTCAACTGCTAGAGCTAGCAAGTTGCCACCTTGTTTTGTGTGAACACAATCAGTGATAGCTTGAAGAGCCGCCTGAACCTTAGCCTCGTCACGACCAGCGCGTAGAGTCTCAAGGCGTGCGATTTGCTCCTCGCGAACAGCTGTGTTATCAACATCCAAGATGTCGATAGGATCTTCTTTCTCTAGACGGTATTTGTTTACACCAACGATAGTCTCTTGTGCAGAGTCAATCTTAGCTTGCTTGCGAGCCGAAGCCTCCTCGATACGCATCTTAGGAATACCTGTCTCGATAGCTTTACTCATACCTCCTAGTTTCTCAACCTCTTGAATCAAGTCCCATGCCTTGTGAGCAATCTCGTGAGTCAAGCTCTCAACATAGTAAGAACCAGCCCAAGGGTCAACTACGCGAGTTGCGCTAGTCTCCTCTTGGATATATATCTGAGTGTTACGTGCGATACGAGCCGAGAAGTCAGTAGGAAGAGCGATGGCCTCGTCAAGTGCATTTGTGTGCAATGACTGAGTGTGACCCAAGGCTGCACCCATAGCCTCGATGGCTGTACGAGCAACATTGTTGAATGGGTCTTGCTCTGTAAGAGACCAACCTGAAGTCTGTGAGTGAGTACGTAGGGCAAGAGATTTAGGGTTCTTAGGGTTGAACTGAGAAACAATCTTAGCCCATAGCATACGTGCTGCACGCATCTTAGCAATCTCCATGAAGTGATTCATGCCGATAGCCCAGAAGAATGACAAACGTGGTGCAAAGGTATCAATGTTCATGCCTGCTGCAACTCCTGTGCGTAGGTACTCAAGACCGTCAGCTAGGGTGTAAGCCAACTCGATGTCGGCAGTGGCGCCAGCCTCCTGCATGTGGTATCCCGAAATTGAGATAGAGTTGAACTTAGGCATGTTGTTAGATGTGTACTCGAAGATGTCAGCGATAATCTTCATAGAGAATTCTGGTGGGTAGATGTATGTGTTACGCACCATAAATTCTTTAAGGATATCGTTCTGGATAGTTCCGCTAAGCTCCTCTAGTTTGGCTCCCTGCTCTAGACCCGCTACGATGTAGAAGGCTAGTACTGGAAGTACAGCACCATTCATAGTCATAGAAACAGACATCTTGTTCAATGGAATACCATCGAAAAGAACTTTCATGTCCTCGACGCTACAAATAGATACACCTGCTTTACCAACGTCACCTACCACGCGAGGGTGGTCAGCATCATAGCCACGGTGAGTAGCAAGGTCAAAGGCCACAGAAAGACCTTTTTGACCAGATGCAAGGTTACGGCGATAGAAGGCGTTAGACTCCTGTGCTGTTGAGAATCCTGCGTATTGGCGGATAGTCCATGGACGCATAACATACATAGTGCTGTAAGGTCCACGTAGGAACGGTGCTATACCAGCGGCATAGTTTAGGTGTTCCATGTTTTCGAGGTCTTCGGCAGTATATTGCTTTTTGACCTCGATATGTTCTGGTGTGTGCCAAGTGTTATCTTGTTCGCTATTGCATGCACAACTTGGAGCAGCGACACCGTCGTATTTAAGCTCTGAAAATTTTGCTCTCATAATCTTTAATTTTTCTCAGGTATCGTTTATAGTCCTAGTTTAGAGGCGTAGCCACGCAAAGTTTCTAGAACGTTAGATTTAACACTTATGAAGTTCTCGATGCCTTGGGCTTTAAGCTCCTCAGTGCATGCTGGAGCACCAGCAACAACAAAGATTGCTTTGTCGCCAAGTAGCTGCTTAGCCTCAAGTGCAAGAGTTGCATAGTCGTCGTCTGACGCGCAGATAACAACGATGTCAGCCTTAGCGTCTAGGGCTGCCTTAGCACCCTCTTCAACGCTCTTGAAGTAAGTGTTATCCACAGTTTGGATACCAGCACAAGCAAAGAAGTTGCAAGCAAACTGAGCGCGAGCACGAGCAAATGACAAAGAACCACATGTAAGCATAAATGCTTGTGGGCGAGTTTCTGCACTATCAAACTTCATGCGTAGAGCCTCAAACTCTTCTGCACCACGGAAGACTACTAGAGCCTTGCTTGCGGCATCGTCTGAGCAAGAGCAAATGCAAGATGGCTTGCTGCTAGTTTTAGCCTCGATGATTGCGCTATCTAGAGTCTCAGTGAAGTTAGGGAACTGGTTTGTTCCTAGCAATGTTTCGCGACGTGTAGCGATGTTGTTGCGGCGTTTTGCTGCCGAAGCATCAACTTGCTCTTTGATATATCCGCTCTCGAAAGCTGCGATATAACCACCTTTGTCCTCTATCTCTTTGAATAGAGCCCATGCTTGGTCTGCTATGCTTTGAGTCAAGTTCTCGATATAGTAAGAACCACCTGATGGGTCTGCCACAGCGTCGAAGTGAGACTCTTTCTTAAGCAATAGCTGGATGTTACGTGCTATACGCAAAGAGAAGTCAGTTGCTTTCTCGTAAGGGGCGTTGAAAGGAGTAACGTCCAAAGAGTGTACACCTGCAATAGCTGCACTCATAGCCTCGGTTGTGGCACGTAGCATATTTACATAAGGATCGTAAACTGTTTGGTTCCACTTAGAAGTCAAAGCGTGTAGCTTCATGCGGTGAGAGCAACCACGTTTTGGGTTGTATGTAGTCATGATGTTAGACCATAGCAGACGTGCAGCACGTAGCTTGGCTATCTCCATGAAGTAGTTTGAACCTACCGAGTAGTTGAAGCGTATTGCTGGAGAGGCTTGATCAACGTCAAGACCTAGTTCCATAAGCTTAACAACATATTCGTGAGCTACGGCTAGTGAGTAAGCAAGCTCTTGAACGATTGTTGCACCACACATATTGAAGTTGTGGGCTGTGATAGAGATAAAGCGCATACGCTTGCCATAAGTACCAGCTTGTTTGATAAGCTCGGCGATACTTTCGAAGCACTTGTTTTGATCGCAGAACTTGCCCTCTAGGGTAAGGCCTTTGATGATAGGGTCGATAACAAAGTTGATTTTCAGGTTCTCTGGGTCTGTGTTCTTTGCTTGGGCGCGAGCTATTACAAGCTCAGCGACTTTGCGTACAGCGCAACCGCAGAAAGAAATCTCTACATCCTCGGCTATGCCATCAAGTAGTGTTTCAAGGTCTTCTGCCGAAAATTCTTTGTTGTTGATGTTGAAGCCTAGAGCCTCGACACCTCTTTCGATGATGTTTTTTGCTGTTTCATTTCCCGTTTTTGGGCATTCAACAACAATAGTTTGGTTAATAAGCCAGCCACCTTCTTTTTTGGCTCCGCGCACGAAAGGTGCCTCACCAGGTTTTGAGTCAAGGAAATTGACATTTGCCAGATCCTCGGCACGATAGTATGGCCTTACATTAAAACCTTCGGCGGTTTTCCAAACGAGCTTACGATCGTAGTCCGCGCCTTTAAGGTCTGTCTTGATGACCTCTTCCCAATGCTCAGTAGACACTGGAGGGAATTGCTCAAAAAGTTTTTTGTCCTTACAACTTGCCATGTTTTTATTATTTAGATATTAAAGTTTTAGTTTCTATTTTAAAACAACCCACAAATATACATCTTTTTTATTTATAGTCTAATTTTATACCAACCTTTGTTGCAATACTAGGGTATTTAACATACATTTTTATTAACAAAGAGCATTTGATATGATAAATATAGGCCATGCAGAGTCTCTAGGCTCTAAAATCATGGATGTTATCTTTGAAATCAAGGGCGAATAGTGTGTTTTTTGTTGCCAATATAATTGTAAAACTAAGATATAAATTTTATATTTGTGCAATCGATTACATGAAATGCGGGTAGATAATGCCAATAAGAAAGAAAACCTCTATATACGATATTGCCGCCGAATTAAATGTTTCGGCCTCGACCGTTTCTAGAGCCTTGCATGACCACCCCGCAATAAGTGAGGCGATGAAGGAGAAAGTGCGCGCAAAAGTGCTTGAGATGAACTATCATCCCAACCATGCCGCGGTGACGCTTAAGACAGGACGCGTGAATACCATAGCCATTGTTGTACCTTCAATAAATCGTAATTTCTTTGCTTCGGTAATCGAGGGCGTGGAGGACGTTGTATATAAGCTGGGATATGACCTTATGATATGCAAGTCTTCGGACAACTATAAAAAAGAAGTGCAGCTCATAGAAAAACTTTCTAGGGGCAAGGTCGATGGAATAATAGCCTCGCTGGCAGCTGAGACCACAGACTTTTCGCACTACCAGAATATTATATCGAGCAAGATTCCGCTTGTGCTTTTCGATAGGTGGACTCCGCTTGAAGGTGCGGGCAAGGTTGTATCGGATGATAAACACGCCTCATATATGGCCACCAAGCACCTTGTTGATACGGGCCGTAGGCGCATATTTCACTTTGCTGGAGATAGCAACGTGTCTGTGTGGAACGATAGAAAGAGCGGATACCTTGAGGCTATGAGAGATTATAGAATAGAGGTAGGCAAAGATTGGATATATACCGACACTCCGTGTGAGCAGAGTGGGGTAGAGTTTGCCAAGAAGATATTGGCAATGAAACCCGAAGACAGGCCCGACGCCATTTATAGCACGGGAGACTATGCCGCAAAGGGCTTGCTTGAAGAACTTACAAGAAACGATGTTCGTGTGCCAGAAGATATAGCTATCGTAGGCTACTCGAACGAACCAATAGACGTGTTGCTGAGACCAACAATGACCTCGGTAGAACAATATGGCCACAAGATGGGTAAGGCCGCAGCAAAGATGGTTATAGATGCCATTTGTGGAGAGCCTATGAGTGAGCATATTATAAAGTCGAGGCTGATAATTAGAGAATCATCAATGAAGTAATAACCATTTAATATTAAAAAACTAAAACCTTAAAACTATGAGCAAAGTACAATGCGAAGTGAGATATCCTTCTCACCAAGACGATGTAAAACATTATGACACAGCCAAATTGCGCGAGCACTTCTTGGTTAAAAAAATGATGAACGCAGACGAAATCAAAATGGTTTACTCTATGTTCGACCGTATGATAGCTGGTGGTGTTATGCCAGTAAACGAAGTGGTAACACTTGAGGCTCCAGAGATTTTGCGTGCTGAGTGCTTTACAGAGCGTCGCGAGCTAGGTATCATCAACACATCTAAAGGTGCTGGTGTTGTTATCGTTGACGAAGAGGAGTTTGAACTAGGTTTCAAAGAAGCTCTTTACATCGGTCGCGGTATGCACACTGTATCTTTCAAAAGCCTTGATGCAGCTTGCCCAGCACAGTTCTATTTCAACTCTGCTGTTGCTCACTGCACTTACCCAACAACTAAAGTTACTAAAGACAACGCTATCGTAATGGAGCTAGGTTCTTTGGAGGGTAGCAACCACCGTATCATCAACCGTATGATTGTTAAAGAGGTTCTTCCTACTTGCCAACTACAAATGGGTCTTACAGAGCTTAAACCAGGTAGCGTATGGAACACTATGCCTGCTCACACTCACGACCGTCGTATGGAAATCTACTACTACTTTGATATTGACGAGACTGATGCAGTTTGTCACTTTATGGGTCAACCTCAGGAGACTCGTCCAATCTGGATGCAAGGTGGTGATGCAGTCGTTTCTCCTGTATGGAGTATTCACTCTGCTTGTGCAACATCTAACTATACTTTCGTTTGGGGTATGGGTGGCGAGAACCATGACTACACAGACATGGATACTTGTGCATATACAGATCTAAAATAATTTAATACCAACAATAATTTAAAATTTATTTACAATGAATGTTCTAGAAATGTTTAGCCTAGAGGGTAAAGTTGCTTTGGTAACTGGTGCTACTCACGGTATTGGAATGGCTCTAGCCAAAGGACTTGCTCAGGCAGGTGCTAAAATTGTTGTCAACGACATTATCGCTGAGAAACTTGAGTCTGCAAAAGCTGAATATGCTGCTGACGGTATTGACGTTGCAACTTACCTTTGCAATGTAACTGACGAGGCTGCTGTTGAAGAAATGATTGCTGACATCGACAAAACTTTGGGTGGCGTTGACATCTTGGTTAACAATGCAGGTATCATCAAACGCGTTCCTTCTATGGATCTTTCAGCGTCAGATTTCCGCATGGTAATCGACATCGACCTTACAGCTCCATTTATCATGGCTAAAGCTGTTGCTAAAGGTATGAAAGAAAAAGGTGGTGGTAAAATCATCAATATCTGCTCTATGATGAGTGAGCTAGGTCGCGACACTGTTGCTTCTTATGCTGCTGCTAAGGGTGGTCTTAAAATGTTGACTCGCAACCTTGCTACTGAGTGGGCACGCTACAACATCAACGTTAATGGTATCGGACCAGGTTATATCGAAACAGCTCAGACAGCTCCTATTCGTGTTGACGGTCACCCATTCAACGAGTTTATCATCAAACGTACTCCTGCTATGCGTTGGGGTAAACCTACTGATCTTGTTGGTGGTGCTGTTTATTTGGCATCTAGTGCTTCTGACTTTGTAAACGGTCACGTTGTTTACATCGACGGTGGTATTCTTGCTAGCCTAGGTAAAGCAGCTAACGAGGAATAGTTAGGTAATATTAGACTAACTATCATAACATAAACTTGAAGCCGACAAACAAGGTCATTTTTGGCACTTTCCTCCGCTTTTAATCCTCACGCACGCATCAGTGCGCTGTGGTTAATATGCTCGCAAAGCCCCAAAACTAACCTTGCTATCCGACTTCTGATATACAAAAGAGTGTGACGAGCCTTGGCTTGCTAGTCACACTCATACTTGTAAAATAATGATTGTGGTAATTAGTAAAAACGAAATCCAAATCAATTAAAAACTAAACGCATGAAAAAGATATTTTTTGCACTTTCTTTTGCAGCTATGGTGGCATCTTGCTGCTCTGATGCAGGAATGAAAGTTGAAGTTAAAAACTCTTCTAGCAACGCACGCACCCTAGAGACTGTTGAGCTTGCTTGGGGTGATGTAACAGCAAAATTGGCTGATGTAACACCTGATAACGTTATCGTTATGCTTGATGGACAACAGGTTCCTTCTCAGGTTATGTTCACAGATGGTGACAGCGCGAAACCTGCAACCTTGATTTTCCAAGCTACGGTAGGTGCTGGTGCTGCAGTAAGCTATGATGTTGCAGTAGGTGTTAAAGAAGAGTATGAGCAACAAGCATTTAGCCGTTACATTCCAGAGCGTAAAGACGACTATGCTTGGGAGAACAACGTTATCGCACAGCGCGTATATGGTCAAGCTCTTTCTGATGAGGTTCACACTCCAGGTGTTGACGTATGGTCAAAAAGCGTTTCTGATCTTGTTGTTGACAAATGGTATGGTATAGGTCACTACCACAAAGACGCAGGTGAGGGTATGGACTGCTACAAAGTGGCTAGCACACTAGGTGGCGGTGCTTCAGCTCCTATGGTTGGAGTAGACGACATGCTACTAAGCGGCAACTGGTATGGCTGGACTCGCACTGCTAACGGTCCTATCCGTACAGAGTTCACTCTTACTTACGAGCCATTTATGGTAGGTGACAAAGAGGTATCTATTGCTAAAACTTATAGCCTAGATGCAAACACTCACTTCTCTAAAGTTGTTGACGTTTACACTGGTAACTTCAGCGATATTGATGTTGCAATAGGTAGCATTATCCACACTGCTGACGCTCCTCAGCTTACTGACGGTACTGTTATCGCAGTTTATGAGCCAGCATCTGACGACCAATACAAATCAGGTTGTTCAATAGGTGTGGGTGTTATCGTTCCTGGTGCAGCTGATGGCGCGCTTGAGATTAGAGACCACAAAGTTAAAACTAGAAATATCAAAGCAGGCGAGCCTAGCGTTTACTACGTAGGTACAGGCTGGAGCGGTGGCGGCATGCCAACAGCTCAAAGCTGGTTCGATTGCATCTCTACTGCAGCTGCAGCGGTTGCTGAGCCTTTGACAGTTACTATCAAGTAATTTTAGATTTAACTCTTTTATATAGGGTTGCAATGTGGATTTAGAGTCCCGTTGCAACCTTTTTTTATTTCATAAACTTGATTAATCAGATAGTTAGGGACAAAGAAATTTTAATTTTGTTAATTAAAGTACTATCTTTGTGGCTATAAATCTAAATAACTTAAAATGGCAACAACAGCAGATATTAAGAACGGAATGTGTATTGAGTATAATGGTAAAACATTCTCAATCGTAGAGTTTCAACACGTTAAACCTGGAAAAGGTCCAGCTTTCGTTCGTACTAAACTTAAAAATCTAGAGAACGGACGTGTTATCGATAACACATTCTCGGCAGGTGAGCGTATCGAGCCAGTTCGCGTAGAGCGTCGTCCTTACCAATATCTTTATGAAGATGATTTGGGTGCTAACTTTATGCACACAGAGACTTTCGAGCAGATTAATATCGATAAAGATTTGATTACCAATAACGACCTTATGCGTGAGGGTCAGATTGTTGAGGTTATGTTCCACACAGAGAAAGAGACAGTTCTTTCTGCTGAGCTTCCAGCAATCATCGAGGCAGAGATTACTTACACCGAGCCAGGTGTTAAAGGTGATACAGCGTCTACAAACTCGCTTAAACCAGCTACTATTGACACAGGTGCTACGGTTCGTGTTCCTTTGTTTATCAACACTGGTGAGCGCATACGTGTAGATACTCGCACACGTGAGTACTATGAGCGTATCCGCTAAGAACTAGTAGAGAATATCATAAAAGAGGATAACAGATAAGTGCTTAGAGCTTATTTGTTATCCTCTTTTTTCTTGCTACGCATAGAAAACACATGTAATAAAAAAGGCTAACATCAACGATGCTAGCCTTTCTTATTGTGCTTATACTTTTATTATACAAGTGAAGCGTAGTCTTGAAGAATCTTAACGTTCTTGTCAACGATGTCAATAGAGTCCATACCTACCATAACACCAGTAGAACCTTTGAACTCCAATGCACGACGGATACCGTCTTCAGCACTTATGTTAAGTTGAGGTTTGTTCTCATAGCTACGGATAGCTTTGATAAACATAACACCTACATTGTTGTCGTTAGCATATTGTACTACATCCTCACGCAAACCACCTTCGTTACTTGGACGATATGGATCCATTGCTATCAAGCAGTTTTGGAAGCAGTTCATATCGATAAGGGCTTTAAGAGGAGCGGCGTCAGAGTGACCAGAGAAACCGAAGATGCGGAATACACCTTGGTCTTTCAAGTCTAGCATACGCTCAACGATTTTAGCATCTTTAACACCTTGAAGATTTTCCATAGAAGTAACACCATGAACCATCATCATATCTAGGTAGTCTGTGTTAAGTTTTTTAAGTGTAGTCTCAAGAGAGAACATAAACTCGTCTGGGTCACGTGTAACCATCTTAGAGTTTAGAAGAATCTCGTTACGACGAGTTTTTACTACCTCACCTAGAACATCCTCGCTATATACTGTACGGCCAGTTTTGCGGTCTTGACCCATGTAGATAGGAGCTGTATCCCAGTAGTAGAAACCTTTGTCTAGAGCGTAGTTAAGCATCTCGTGAGCTGCATCAAGGCCACTGTTAAGGGCAAATGCAGAGAATCTACTGCCGCAACCCAAACCCATACGAGGTATGATAACACCTGTGTCAGAGATTGTTGTTACAGGAAGTCCTTTTGCATCGAAGCGAGCATTGAAAAGTTTCAAATCACGTTTGTTGTTGAAAACAGAAGAAAAACCATTGTAGTCTTTTGCTTTCTCGGCAGCAAATAGAGGATTGTTGATCAATCCCTGAGCTGTCATCGCTACACCGAAAGTACCAGCATAACGCAAGAAGTCTCTTCTTGAAATGTTGTTTTTAGAGTCCATGATTATTTATAATTAGTTTGGTTTATAGTGTCTATAATATTCTATAAGCATAAGACCAAAGGTCCTACACTAGTTTATTTTGTTGCGAAGTTTTCTGAGAACTCTACTTTCGTGCCATCGCTATTGCGGATGTTTAGAATCCATCTCTTTGTGCGACCTACACTAGAACGAATGTTAGGGTTCATAAGACTTGCGTCTCTGGCTCTAAGCGTATCCATTGTAGCTTGCATGTTGTAAGTTCCCATACATGGGTGCTCCCAGTTGCGTTGATGAGGGACACCTACGGTGTATGTTGCTTCGATAAGGTCTTTAGAACCTGGCATCTGCATATAAAGTAGGTTGTAGTGCTCTGAGCGATCCTCTGGGAAACGGATGAATTCTGTAAATCCAAGAACCTCACACCAGAAACGTGGTTTCTCAACAGCCTCATTGCGGTGTAGACCTGTGTGAAGCATCTGAGTAGAGATTCTGCGTGGAGACAAGAACTGACCTTTAGTCTTCATGTGTAGAGAGCCTGCGTTCATGTCAGAGAACTCGATAACTTTACCATAGTCGTCTTTTGTTGTAAATACATTGTTGCCAGCACCGTCAACAACAACGTCTGTTACCTCATATCCTTTAGATTTGATGTAGGCGTGCATGCCAGCAACGTCAGGAGTTTGGATAGTTGTTGAGATAACGTTACCTTTTTCTTCGATGTCTGTGTCAACAAGGAACTCAAAGAACTGGCGGTCATTGATTTTGAAAACCATGACTGGACCATATATTGACTCGTAGTCGAAAGCGTGGTCGAAGCCTAGGAAATCACTATAATAGCTTACTGCAAGCTCTGGGCTGCTAACGCGGAATGTCATCTTTGAAAGTCCGTACATTTGAGGGCATCCTTCAGGCTGTGCATACAGCGACGATGATATTATAAGTGCAATTAGAAAGGATAATATCTTTTTCATTGTAATAATGTTTTGATGTGGGTTTATTATAAAAGGTATACCCACGGGAGGTTAACAACCCGTGGGGAACTTTATTTTAATTATTAACGTGTTGAGAATGGCTCAGAGAACTCTACCTTTGTGCCGTCGACATTCTTGACGCTAATCAAGAAACGTTTTGTTCTACCAACGTGTGGGTTTACTCTGATGCTAGGGTCTCTCTCTCTAAGTATATCTGTTGTTTCTTGCATGTCATAAGTAGAAAGACATGGGTGCTCCCAGTTGGCCTCAGGTGCAGCGCCAACAGTGTAAGTAGCCTCTACGACCTCTGTTGAACCTGGCATGTATAGGTATAGTAGGTTGAAGTGTTGATCACGATCCTCTGGGAAACGGATGAACTCTTTGAAGCCCAATACCTCGCGCCAGAATTTAGGGAACTCGTCAGACTCGTTGCGGTGAAGTCCAGAGTGTAGCATTTGAGTAGAGATTCTACGCTCAGACAAGAACTTGCCTTCAGATTTTGCATGTAGGGTAGATGAGTTCATATCTGCAAACTCGATAAGTTTGCCATAGTCATCAACAGTAGTGAACACTTTATTTCCTGCGCCATCTACTACGATGTCTGTTACTTCATAACCGTTAGATTTGATATGTTTGTGCATAGCCTCCACATCAGGAGTTTGGATAGTCATAGATATGTAGTTGCCTAGTTCTGCTACGTTTTGGTCTACAACAAGGAATTCTAAGAATTGTCTGTCATTGATTTTGTATACTAGTACTGGACCATAGATTGACTCGTAGTCGAACGCGTGGTCAAAACCTAGGTAGTCGCCATAGAACTCCTCTGCAACCTCTGGAGAGCTTACGCGGAAGGTCATTTTTGAAATACCGTACATTTCAGGTATCTGAGGCCCTTGTGGTCGTTGTGCAAATATTGACGAGCTGATCAACACTGCTGCAATTATAGTTAATATCTTTTTCATTATAAGATCTTTTTATTGTTATCAAAATAGTTCCTCTTTGTGTGTTTATATGGAGGAAACTTATTTATATTAGCGTGTTGCGAAAGGTTCTGTGAACTCTACTTTTGTGCCGTCGCTATTTCTGATACCTAGAATCCATCTTCCGGTACGACCAACACCTGGTTTAAGAACTAGGCTTGGGTCTCTTTTTCTAAGTATGCCTAGAGTCTCCTGCATGTTCATAACAGAAAGGCAAGGGTGCTCCCAGTTAGCCTCGCGAGGTGCGTCTGGGCCTGAAGATAGAGATTCGATGTTCTCTGTTGAGCCTGGAGCAAATAGATAGTTCAACTCTACTGGTTGTGTGCGATCTGCTGGGTAGCGGATAAGCTCTTTGAAACCTAGAACCTCACACCAGAAGCGAGGGCTTTCCTCGATTTGGTTGCGGTGAAGTCCAGAGTGTATCATGTGTGTAGAGATTCGGCGGTCAGATAAGAATTTGCCAGCTGATTTTGCATGTAGTGTAGAAGAGTTCATGTCTGCAAACTCGATAAGCTTGCCATAGTCGTCGTGAGTGGTGATCACCTTGTTGCCTGCGCCGTCGACTTGAACTTCTGATGTTTCATACCCTTTAGAATTTAGGTATGCTTTCATTGCGTCAACATCGTAAGTTTGGAAAGTTGTTGAGATAACGTTTCCTAGTTCTGCTACGTTTTGGTCAACAACAAGGAACTCCAAGAATTGTCTGTCGCTGATTTTGTAAACTAGCACTGGGCCATAGATTGACTCGTAGTCAAAAGCATGGTCAAAGCCTAAGAAATCTCCGTAATAGCTTTGTGCAAGTTCGGGGCTGCTAATACGAAATGTCATTTTTGAGATGCCATAAATAGGGGGGCATCCTTCAGGTTGAGCGAATAGTGATGGAGAAATCATCAATACCGCTGCAATTAATGCAAAGAGTTTTTTCATCAGAAAAACGGTTATTAGGTTATTAGTTTAGTTCGGTTTTGGTAGTGGTGTAAATGTATGATTATTATATATTTAAGGCTTATAAGGGGGTGTTGCTTACATAAAGTTAACAGGTTGTATATGATGCGTTTTCTGTTTTCTCAAACTCCATGCCTTACAAAGGTATAAAATTATTTTCAAATTGTGTATTTTTTTACCATGTTTTTTTTTAGATATTTTTTGTTGTTTATACGTCGTTATATTGGTTATTTTAACCATGTGTACAAATAGATAAAGGGGTCGCCAAAACTCTGGCAACCCCTTTATTAATAAGGTATATAGGAAAAATATTTTTTGCTAACGAAAATCAGCATCTTCTGCTCGGTGTTCTCACTAACGAAAATCAGCATCCAACGCTCCCCCTATCTGTCTCACACCCCGTGTGACGCGCAGACCGCGGGAGTATAGTTGAGGTTGGTGTTCTCACTAACGATAGTCAGTATCCAACGCTCCCCCTATCTGTCTCACACCCTGTGTGATTATTTTTTTGGTTTTGGAGACATTAGCATGTACATGCGCTTGCCCTCAAGCTTTGGTAGTTGTTCTACCTTGCCAAGCTCCTCTAGGTCGGTAGCAAAGCGAAGTAGCAAAATCTTTCCTTGGTCTTTGAACACAATCTGGCGGCCACGGAAGAATACATAAGCCTTAACCTTTGCTCCCTCCTTAAGGAAGTTCTGAGCGTGCTTAAGCTTAAACTCATAGTCGTGGTCATCTGTGTTAGGGCCAAAACGAATCTCCTTAATAACAATCTTAACAGAATTTTGCTTAATCTCTTTAGCTTTTTTCTTTTGTTGGTAAAGGAATTTCTGGTAGTCGATTATGCGGCATACGGGTGGGTCGGCCTTAGGCGAAATTTCTACTAGGTCCAATCCCTCTTCATCGGCCATACGTAGGGCGTCACGTAGCGATAGTACGTTAGAGCCCTCGATGTTGTCACCCACTAGGCGTACCTGTGGTGCAGTGATGAAGTTGTTGATTTTGTGTGCTGCTTCTTTCTCTCTACCTCGTTGAGGAAATCTTTGATTTGGTTTTGTTCTTGGTTTTGTTATTATAGCTTTGTCCTCCAAAAATTTTTGTTAATATTGTCTTTATCTTGTTGCTTATATGCAGGTTACTTCAGTGTTGAAATCTCGTTTGCCACGCGCTCGGCAACTAGCTCTTTGAATTGGTCTATGGACATAGAGCCTTTGTCGCCCTCGCCCTGAACACGCAATGAAATCATGTTCTCGGCCTCCTCTTTTTCGCCAACAACTAGCAAGAAAGGTATTCTCTGCAACTCGTTGTCACGTATCTTGCGTCCAATCTTTTCGTTGCGATCGTCAACTCCGCTGCGAATATCGGAATTATTTAGCAATTCCGAAACTTTTTTAGCATAATCGTTGTATTTTTCACTAATTGGTAACACAACAACCTGATCTGGAGTCAACCAAAGAGGGAATTTGCCGCCTGTATGCTCTAGTAGCACGGCCACAAAGCGTTCCATAGAACCGAATGGTGCGCGGTGAATCATGACTGGACGGTGGTCCTTGTCGTCAGCACCTTTGTAGGTCAAGTCGAAACGCTCAGGTAGGTTGTAGTCTACTTGTATTGTTCCTAGTTGCCACTTACGACCCAAGGCGTCACTAACCATGAAGTCCAACTTAGGACCATAGAATGCTGCCTCGCCTAGCTCGGTTGTGGTCTCAAGACCTTTGGCTTGTGTTGCTTTGATGATTGCGCTTTCGGCCTTGTCCCAGTTTTCGTCTGAGCCTATGTATTTTTCTTTGTTGTTTGGGTCACGTAGCGAAATCTGCGCCGTAAACTTGTCGAAGCTCAAAGTCTTGAAGATGTATAGCACGATGTCTATAACCTTCATGAACTCGTCCTCAAGTTGGTCTGGGCGGCAGAAGATATGGGCGTCATCCTGAGTGAATCCGCGCACACGAGTAAGTCCGTGTAGCTCGCCACTTTGCTCATAGCGATATACGGTACCAAACTCTGCAAAGCGAACTGGAAGGTCGCGGTAAGAGCGTGGTTTGAATTTATATATCTCGCAGTGGTGAGGGCAGTTCATAGGTTTTAGTAGGAACTCCTCACCCTCGTCAGGTGTGTTGATAGGTTGGAATGAGTCCTTGCCGTATTTTGCATAGTGGCCCGAAGTTACGTACAAGTCTTTCATTCCGATATGTGGAGTGATAACTTGTGCATAGCCATATTGTTTTTGTACGTTGCGCAAGAAGTTCTCTAGGCGGTCGCGAAGTGCGGCACCCTTAGGCAGCCACAATGGCAATCCCTGACCCACGCGAGGTGAGAAGTGGAAAAGCTCTAGCTCCTTGCCCAGCTTGCGGTGGTCACGTTTTTTGGCCTCCTCAATCATCACTAGGTACTCATCTAGCATAGATTTCTTAGGGAAGGTGATGCCGTAGATGCGGGTAAGCATCTTGTTCTTCTCGTTGCCGCGCCAGTAAGCACCTGCAATAGAAGTTAGTTTGATAGCCTTGATGTAGCCCATATTTGGGATGTGAGGGCCACGGCATAGGTCTGTAAACTCACCATTGGTGTAGAACGATATTGTTCCGTCCTCAAGGTCGCTGATAAGCTCAACTTTGTATTGGTCGCCTTTGGCTGTGTATGTATCTAGAGCCTCCTGCTTAGAAACTTCACGACGAGTCATGGTTTCTTTCTTAGATGCTAGCTCTACCATTTTCTTTTCTATCTTAACCAAGTCACTCTCAGAGATAGGCTCAGGAAGATCTACGTCATAGTAGAAACCGTTCTCTATGCTTGGTCCTATACCGAACTTGATGCCAGGGTATAGAGCCTGAAGAGCTTCGGCCATAAGGTGAGACGATGAGTGCCAGAAGGCGTGCTTGCCTTGCTCGTGCTCCCACTTGAATAGTTCGATAGAGGCGTCCTCGCCAATAGGTGTCGATAGGTCTTTGGTTTGACCGTTGATAGCGGCGGCCAAAATTTCTTTTGCAAGCCTTGGGCTGATGCTCTCGGCTATTTGCATAGGTGTTGTTCCCTCGGCAAACTCACGGATGTTACCGTCAGGGAAAGTGATTTTTATCATATCGTTATAAACTTAAGTTCTAATAATTCTAGTTGCTGCCCTCCTCAGGAAGGTCTTTCACTGACACGTCAGCTCCATAGTCGCGCTTGAAGCGACGAAGTGGATTGGCGTGCATTTTTCTATATTGTCGGCGGCTACGTAATATATCCAGCGCAGCGTATAGTGCATTTCTCATAGAGCTTGGGTCGGCCATGTCTTTGCCTGCAATATCGAAGCCAACTCCGTGGGCAGGGCTTGTGCGTACTATTGGCAAGCCTGCGGTGAAGTTGACTCCATCATGAGCCAAGGTCTTGAATGGGATAAGTCCTTGGTCGTGGTACATAGGCAGTATAGCGTCATACTTTGAGTAGCCTGCAGCGGCAAAGAATCCATCTGCTGCAAAAGGTCCAAAGGCAAGGATGCCCTTCTCGAAAGCCTGAGCAATAGCTGGTTTTACTATGGTGTCATCCTCGTTGCCCATAAGTCCGCCATCGCCAGCATGAGGGTTGATGGACATGACGGCAATCTTAGGCTCTACAATCATAAAGTTTTCTCTCAGGGCGTTTCTCAATTCGCCCAGCTTGTCGACTATGGTCTGTGAGCTTATGGCTTGGTTTACCTCTTTGAGTGCTATGTGTGTGGTTACAAGGCCTAGCTTGATAGTCTCAGAGCACATCATCATTAGTGGTGTACCTCCAAACTTGCTGGCAAAGTACTCGGTGTGTCCGTTGAAAGAAAATATATCGCTCTGGATGTTCTCCTTGCATATTGGAGCTGTAACAACGGCATCAATCTCTCCTGCCTCAAGGGCTGCGCTTGCAGCTTCGAGAGCAGCCAAAGCTGCCGAACCGCTGTCTGAGGTGGCCACGCCAGCCTCGATTCTAAGCTCGTCGTTGCAGACGTTGATGAGGTTTATCTTCTTTGGGTGAGCGTCCTTGACAGAGGTTATGATGTTGATAGAGAATCTCTCTAGCTCAGCTATGGTGCGTTTATAGTGGCCAAAGGCCTTTGATGAACCGTAAATTATTGGGGTGAACATATCGCATATGCGGCTATCGTTAAGTGCTTTGATTATGATCTCGCAGCCTATGCCGTTAGTGTCGCCCTGTGTTATTCCTATTTTTATTTTTTGTTCGCTCATTCTTGGTTTCTAGTTCTATTGTGACCCACAAAGATATATTTTTTTCTCAATAGTATCAATAATTTAGCCTATTTAGTTTGGGTAGCTCTGATATTTGCAAAATCTTCACTACGATACTCTTCTGGGTTGTCGGCTCCATAGCCCGTAGACATAACTGTGGCTGAGTCTTTTTTTGCATCGTCGGCATTCATAGCCTCAAGGTGTAGAAGGTCCTGCTGCCCCTGAGATATAATATTTTGTAACTGCTCAGAGGTCAATGGCTTATTGTCCTGAGAATATATCTTCCTTGCTAGGTATTCGCCCCAGCCCTTGGTGTAATTTTCTCGTCTAGAGTCTATCATGCAAAGGCTTTTTTCAAGCTGCTCAAGGGTGTTGATGTCTTGGCTCTCGATATTGCCCAGAAGTTGCTCTATAAGCTCCTGAGGAGCTATCATGCCTGCCATATCTACCCACGGCCCAGAATAATCTATTGCCTCAATCTCTAGGCTCAGTGTTTGGCTTAGGAAGATATTTATGGCTAGATTATAGAGCTTCACGCCATTGCGCAACATAGTGTCCTTTATCTTGACCCTGTTGTAGGTGTGTATGCCCGAGGATGTGTGCTTGTCTAGCAGTTCCTTAGACTTGGTGAGTCCCTCGTATATGTTCTGCATGATATAGGGACTGAACTTGTCGAAGGTTATAATGTCCTTATTTTGTGGCGAACGCTTGTCGCGTGCTATCCATTTCTTGCAGTCGCGTGCAGTGCCATAGCTTCTAAGGTTTGCTCCCGGCATAAGGTAGGACTTGCCTTCCTCCTCTATCAAGTAAGAGAAAGGGAAAATCTCTGTTTCGTGGTTGCTCTTGTGGTTGCCCGAAACAAGGGTGAAGGCTCCCGTAAGTGCAGGCGACAGCACGTAGGCGTTGCTGCCGAACTTGCATCCACGACGGTGTATGCCTTGATGTACAGGCCCAGTGCGGTACATGTGGTTGCTTTGGTTGGCTCCACTGCCTGCATTAAAGAAAGAGAACATGCCTGCTATGAGCAGCGTTGAGCGGTGATGACTTACGGTGAAAGGACCTGCAAAGATGGCGCATGCCTCGCCCAGAGCCATGTCCGAGCCGCTGAAAAACAGCGAGTGTTCGGCAAAGAAGCTCTTAGCTAGTTTTGCCGAGTCGCTAACAAAGCAGTGGCTGAGCATCGCTCCGCTGTCTATCTTGGCTCCCGCAGATATTATGCTGTCTTCGATTTTTACGTCTATGCCTATGTAGTTTGGATTGTCTGTGCTACTGTTTATAGAACAGTTGCTTAGCAGTGCCGCCGAGTCTATTGTTGCACCACAGCCAATACGGCTATTTTTAATGATTTTAGCCCCCAGTATCTTGGCTCCGTTTTCTATAATTCCCTTTGTCGAGCGTATAGAGTCTACGTATTTTTTGACCATGTTCTCATAAGCCTCAACCATCTTGGGGCGGTGACGGTACATGGCCACTATATACGCCACTTGGGATGAAAGCAAATCTGTTATAACAACCTCTCTGCCACCGCCCTCGTTTATGGTAGCCACGCTGACTCCATTGCCAAAGGTGCAATCTCCGCTAGATTCTATGCGCGAGCAGCCGTTTATAATAACCTCGCTTCCAATCTCTTGATTAGAAATATATTGACTGGTATTATTTATATAGCAGTTGTCGCCTATATTGCAATTTATGATATGACTGTGATATAGTCCGCTACTTACCTCGATGTTGTCTGCAAGGAGTAGTGCAGAGCCTGTTTCACCTATTAGAACATCTCCGTCAAAGGTGCAATCGGCAACAAAACTAGCGTCGAATTTGGGGCTAACCTTGACTTGTTTCCAGTTGGTAGAGCGGCAGCCATTAGCCATTAGCTGAGAGATTTGCTCTTGAGATAGTTCTTTGTGTACTGTGTCCATGGATTAGGTGTTTTTGCTTGACTATACAAATATATAAATTTTTTGCAAAAAAAGGACTGATTCTTAAAAAAAAAGAATCAGTCCTTTTGATGGTTAAGCAAATGATTTGCTACTAGTTGCCGCAGCAACCACCTTCTTCTTTGTCGTCGCCACAACCACCGCAGCAGCCGCTATCGCCACAACCCTCGCTACCGCAGTTACAACCACCGCCAGCAGCTTGCATAAATTGTACGAAGTCCTCGTCAGTAGCCTCACGAACAGCCTCTACACGGCCTTTGAACTCTAGGTCCTTGCCTGCCATAGGAGGGTTAAGGTCTGCCATAACGCAGTCTTCTTTGATTTCTACGATAACCGCTGGGCTGATATTGCCCTGAGGGTCGTTAAGGGTGATGCGATTGCCAACAACAAATACGCCTTCTGGAATAACGCCATCCTGCATGAAGATTTCTTTTGGAAGCGCAATAACGTATTGAGGGTTGTGCTCGCCATAAGCGTCTTTAGCCTCAAGTTTAAATGCAAACTCCTCGCCCTCTTGTTTGCCAATGATGTTGGCCTCGAAAGCTGGAAGCAACTGTCCGATGCCGAACATAAAGCTCATAGGTTGCTCTGCTGTTGTTGTTTCGACAATCTGGCCGTCAACTGTTAGTTGGTAGCTCAATGATACAAATGTTTTTTCTGCAATTTTCATTAGTCTTGTTTTTTGATGATTTGTATTTTGTTATGTATTTCTGTTAATGCGTTTATCAGCTCGTCTAGTTCGGCCTTGCCATACAGAGTCTCTATGGTGAGCGTTGTGCTCGACTGTTCATAATATCTAGAACTATAAAAGCCATATTCTGATAGCATCTCTAGCACCTGAGTGCTTGTGGTGTTGTCTAGTTCAAGGCTCAGCTGAGGCTGGCTCGGGCTGGTTATTCTGTACAGCTCTTTAAGGTGGTGGGCCAAATAAGCAGTGTTTATAAGTGCTTGCTTGCTGTTGCTCTGAAGCTCTTGTTCCTTCAAACACTTAAAGCCTGCATAGGCCAAGGGCAACGCTAGAGCACAAGCGTAGGGTGCACTTGATGTTGCTGTTATGCCCTGCTTGCCGCCCGTGGCAACAAGAGGGTGGGTTGGTAGCAGGGGTTTAAGGTGTGTTGCCACGTTTAGTGACATCAGAGCTGCCGAGCCACCATAAGATGGCATATTGAATATGTGATGCAGGTTGATTTGTGTCAAATCGGCCCCTAGGTATCCTGCCGAGCTAAGACCAATCAAGCCCACTGTGTTTGCCCCGTCGATAAATACCTGCGCTCTGTTGTCGTGCATAATATCTATCATCTGGCGTATGTTGTTTTCTAGTGGTGCTCCAAAATTAGGGTAACCAATAAATAAACAAGCCAGTTCGCTTGAGTATTCGTCCACCCCCTGTCTAAAGTCTTTCAGGTCCACGCCCATAGTCTGTGAGCTATTGACCTTCACAATCTTCATACCAGCCATAGAGGCAGCATCGAGCCTGCTTTGTGGTGTTGTCGATGGGCAAAGAACAATATTGCGATGGCCCTGGCCTTTGCTTTGGTAGTAGCCTCTGATTATCATAAACCCTGAATAAAGGGCGTTGAACTCTGAGCTAGGCTGAAAAGAGCACGCCTCAAGAGCACATCGGA
>JAWXTS010000005.1:0-46124 GCA_044433305.1 Rikenellaceae bacterium
GTTAGATAATAATGTTTCGGTCTGTCCAAAACATAGAGCAAAGGTAGGGGCAGCCTAAACTGCGATCAAGTTCATACAGGTTCATTTCGCCTTTAAGCGTGAGATAGTTAGCAAAAAGTTTTACCTTTGTATTATGAAATCATTGCAACCATATATCAAGAGTTTACTCGAGGCTGTCGAGCAGTACCACGCGCGCCCTATCCGCACGACGGTCGACTTCGAGGCGCTGAGCATCACTGTCGAGCAGCAGACCTCGGAGCGCATCTCGGCCTCGACCCTTAAGCGACTGTGGGGCTATGTAAGTGACAAGCGCGAGCCTCGCCGATATACTCTCGATGTGCTATCTAAGTATATCGGGCGCAAGGATTTCGACACATTCTGCCAGTGGCTCGCGAGCCTGAACCTGTCTGATTCTGACTTCTTTACGGCTAAGAGGATAGTCTCGACGGAGCTGGAGACTGGCGCTCGAATTGAGATCGGCTGGAAGCCTAATAGATATGTCGTGTTGGAGTGTCTTGGCGATTGCCGATTCAGGATCGAGAGCGTCGAAAACTCAAAACTTGCCGTGGGCGACGAGTTCTCGGTGGCGACCTTTATGCTTGGATATCCGTTCTATGCACCCTCGGTGGTGCGCGATGGGGTGCTTCTGTCTTCGTTTGTTGGTGGCAAGAGCGGAGGGTTAACTATTCTTTCAGTTTTGTAATATGAGCAGCTCAGAGTTCTTCGCCACACCTACGGCCTCTAACGGCTACTCGCGCTTTGAGCTACTGCGCGAGTCGGGGTTCAATGTGCTCTATTCTGCTGAGCGCGAGAACAAAAGATTTGTCGTGAAGGCGCTTTCTGAGAGCTGTCGAGGAGATCTATTGTATGAGTCTATTTTGCGCAAGGAGTTCGAGATCGGCTACTCGCTTGACCATCCAAATATTTGTAGGACAGTAAGTTTCGAGAGGTTCGAAGAGGTGGGCAACGCTATAGTTATGGAGTGGGTCGATGGGCGCACGCTCGATAGGTATATCGCTGAAAAACAGCACACCACCCAGCAACTACAGCGCATAATCGAGCAGCTCTGTGACGCGCTAGCCTACGCCCACAAACGCCAAACAATACACCGCGACCTAAAGCCCCAGAATATCATCATCACCCATAATGGTGACAACGTCAAGTTGCTCGATTTTGGCTTGTCGGATACCGATTCGCATACCGTTCTCAAAGAGCCAGCAGGCTCGCGAAAGTACGCCTCGCCCGAGCTATTGAGGGGAGACAAGATCGACTCTCGGTCGGATATTTACTCGCTTGGCGTGATAATAAATGAGCTTTTCGAGGGGCAGCGCACAGCAAAAATATCGAAGATAGTAACCCGTGCCACGGCCTACTATCCCAACTCTCGCTACTCTGATTCGCAGGCGGTTGCCTCGGCATTGCGAGAGGGCAAAATAAAGTTCGTCTACCCCTTGTTGGCGCTTATTTTGGTCGCGATTGGCTACCTATTCTACACGATGAACCGCGCCACAGAATCGCTAATCCCATCGGCAGAAACTGACGGCGTCACCATCGAGGAGTTCGAACGCAGGCAGGCTCTCGCTAGTGATTTCTATCGAGAGATCAACAGCAGCTACCTCTCGTTGATGAACGACAGCATATATAAAATGAATTGCGCTACTCCCGAAATGCCTGATTTTAAAGAATTAAGCAACAGGCAATTAGCGCGCTATGAAATAGTGCTTGATTCGATGCTGGGTGAGATAAAAGTCTCGTCATTGTACCTCAACGCAAGGCGAGGCATCAACTCGCACAACAGCGAGCTATTCACAATAATGCGCAACTCATTCCCTGCAATGTTCTGGATCAACACCGAAAATCTCTACCGCGCAGCGACCGATCCACTTGCCGATTCGCTCCACCGCCTACCTGCCCCGATGCTCGCATCAAACTACTCAGAGCTAAGTTTTGCAGAGCAACAAGCAGAGGATGAGCGTTACCAAAAGGCTGTGCAGGAGCACAAAAAATCGACCATTAAGGTTTGGGCAGAGGCCTATCGCGTCCGCCACAACCTCGCGCCCCTTCCGGCCGAGCTATTAGAATATTACGATTCGGGGGAGTAGTCGTAAAAAGACGAACCGAGCGATTCTTACAGAATAACTACTATCTTTTTGTAGTATGTCTTTAGATGTTATATATTTGTATATAAGCATCCTTAACATAAATCTATTATGATTGATTATAAGGATTCGATTCTAGAATTAGTTAAACGTTACGAGAATGGCGAGGTTTCGGCATTTATTGGAGCTGGGTTCTCGAAAAATATATTTAAAGAATTTCCTTCTTGGAAAGAATTGCTTTATGATATGATTCTCGAACTTTTTCGTTATGAGATAGAGACAGATCTTAAACTGTCAATACATCAAAAGTTGCCTAAAGTTTCAAAAGACGAATATTATAGCACAAAAGTAGACGAGATAATAGAGAGAGAAGGCTACCTAAATATTGTCTCTAAATATGTAGAAAAGAGAGGTATTAGAGAGTCTCTTGAAAGTTATATAGAGGAAAGGATTCCTCGTATTAGCGCTAATGGATCTATCATTTCTTTCAAAGGTAATGAATACGATTTGTCAGACTCAGACATTAATGTTCATGCTAAGCTATTAGAAGGCAATTTTGACAAGATATACACTACAAATTATGATAAAATTCTTGAGGCAACTGCAACCCGATTGGGTAAGGAGTTTAAAGTAGTCACTAAAGCTCAAGACTTGTCGATGCAAAAATTAGAACCTGCTATTATAAAACTACATGGAGACCTATGTGATGGTGCAGATGATCCGTTTTGCTTCGATGGAAATATTCATCATAGATATATTATCTCGCGTGAGGACTATGAAAATTATCCTAAAGAGCACGAAGCATTTACGCAATTGATGAGAATATCTTTGTTACAGGGTACATTTTGTATGTTTGGATTCTCTGGTGACGATCCGAACTTTAAAGCGTGGACAGAATGGGTGCGAGATATATTGGAAGTTCAGGGCAAAGAAAATGAAGTGGAACGAACAAAAATATATTTGATAAGCGTAGAAAATCATACGATAAAAAAAGATAAGCTTTTATTCTACACCAACCATAACATTCAATGCATTCCACTTAAAGACCCTAAGGTTAAAGAGATTATAGGGTGTGAGAGCAATGACGAGCGGACGTTGGTGGCATCTTTTTTTGATTATTTGAGAAATCACAATGGGGGTATTGATAGGTCAAACGAGTATATCTCACTTTGGAGAGAGTTACATTCTATTATTGGCAATAAAGAGCTTAGCAATGAAGCAAGGGGTAAGGTTGAGGAACTTACAGATAGAATCAATCAGCTTCAAGATTATTCGTCTATATTACGCACGCATAATCAAGACAGTGTTTTATTTGATCTTATTAGAAAACAGAGTATATCTTCTGTAGAAGCTAATTTGGCTGTTATCGCATTGGAAGATACAATGTATATGCTTGAAAATTGCTTGAATTTATCAGAGAAAATAGAAGTAGTAGGGCTGTCCAACGAGTATATGCAGCGCCTAAATTTCATCAAAGAACGACAAATAACACTTACTAGGCCACAAACAAAGTTAGAGACTATAGGTAATGATCGTTATATATATGAAGATATTATACGAACAGCATTTAGTCTGGATTTTAAGCTACTACGAGAAAAAGTAGAATTATGGAAACCGCAGGGTATATATGTTGTAAAACGTGCTGTGCTGCTTGCAATGTATGATAAAGAGACATCAAAGAGTACCCTATTGCGATATATTGACAATGAAAATGACTCGGCAAAAAGGTATTATGCGACACAACTCCTTAACTTTGTTGGAGGGGGATATGGTCAAAAGCAATATTCAACGAAGAAATATGAAAATCAGAGTCTCTTAAGTCTATTGAAGCAACGTGATGGATTCGTCAACTTTATTAAGGCTAGCGAACAGAAAGTTCGCGAATATGGTAACGAGAAGATTGTTTATCATATGGGAGATCCTAGGATATATGACGCGAAAAGATCTTTACAGTTTCTTCAATTTACAATAGAGCGTACTGTGATGCTGAATTTCGGTTATTGGCATCTAACAAATGACACTCAATGGTATGTTGTGCTTAAAAATTTGTATGAGGCATACCCGTATCCGATGTTATATTACAGCTTGCTATGCAATGACGATAGTACATTAGCTCGTATTGGTCAAGATTTTGCATACTCAGACAAACTCCATAAAGAGACCTTACCTGATATATTAAAACGTATATTAGCAATTATAGTCAATAATGATGCTCCCTCTACTATCGTGAAAAGGGCTTATATTATTGCCACAGAGTTATTCGTATCGGTGAATGCGGAGCTGTGGAATGATGATTTTATGACGATATGGAGATCGTTGATTTTGCCCAATTATTCAGATAGATATGCACATAGGGTTGAACATAAATTTGCGTGTCGTGCATTCCCATTTTTAACATCTGCACATAGTGTAAATACTATCGTTATTGATCTTCTGGAAAGATCTAAAGTTAGTAAAGATGCCACCATCGACTATCTCTATCACTTGTCAGTAAATCAAGATAATTGCATCGTTGACGACCCATTAAAAATGGCTATCAGCACGTTTATATCCAATATTGATAGTGGGGATGATATAATTATCGCAGGGAATATATATTATATATTGAGCGACGAAGAAAAGCTCTTAGTGAAGAATAAGTTAATCGCAATGCTTAATAATAGTGTGAGATTCTCAGTCAATGCAATCAATTCATCCTCGTACTTCGCAGCTAAAAGAGCTGAAGTTAAATTATTAAAGCAAGCAATATTAGACAGTCAACGATTATGGGATAATGGACTTCGTGAGTCATCTGCTTCTCCGTGCAACTATATTAGGTTATCGTCATTGAATAAAGATATTAGGTGGACTCGCCAAGAAATAAAGGAAATATACTTAAAGCTAAACAAAAGCCTTAAGGAGCTAAAAGGCAGTCATTTTTTTAATGATCGGGGGCAAATGCTTAATATAATGGAGTATGATGATTTATTAATTGAAATGTCAAGATTCCTTAACAAATATAAATCTCAACTATCTAGAAGAAAAGATTACGAGAATACATGTGAATTAGTTAGTGTAAGCTTTGCAAAATTATGCGATTTTACCCATATAAATGATGCTCTCATATCAAATGACTCTAGTAAGATGAATTCCGCTCTTGGTGAATTATATCGCGAAGTTAAGATTTCTGGAATAGACAAACACGAACTAAGTATTAGCATCTTGATTGATAGGGTATTATTGAAGAACAAAACGGGACTCAATAACTGTTTAGATATTTTATCCTACTTTGTATCAGAGCACTACAACACAGAGAATGCCTCAAATGTTTTTATTTCGAAACTAAAACTTATACTAGATTCATACACCTTAGATACCTTGCAGCATTTAGAACTGGATGTTCCTAAGAATGCGAAACGTCTATTGAAAATATATAATACACTGGAAACAATATGTGGTTTCTATTCTGATTATTGGCATTCTTTGCAAGAGGCAAAACGCTTTAATAATTTATAAAGACCTTTTGATATTGGCTACTTCCACAATGAATCTTCGATGCAGATGACTCTATTGCACACGTCTGTCAAAATAAAACTTAAAATTGAGTTGCGCGTGTTGAAAAAAGCTCTTATATTTGTGATGATAATATGCTTTTCGGCACAGAATTAATGCAGTAAAATAACGCAGATTCATCGGTGCTAGAGTGTGGCTCTTTAGATTCTAAGAAATCTTTAATGTCTTGACCTTCAAGAATTAACAGTGTATGATATAATCCCAGCTGGATCACGGGAAAGGAGTAATCTTGATAAAGGTTGCTCCTTTTTTTGTGGGGTGCGGGGAAGGTGTTGTGGTTCTGGTAAGGTGGGGTTGTGCTTGTGTGGCTGTGAAGTGAGGGTAGGATGTGGTGTTCCTTTTGTTCTGCTTGTATTTCTATATAGAGCAAAAGTTTAATACGTGATTTGGTTTGTTTAAAATAATATATTATGTTTGTGGTATAGTGGCAGTTAACAGACATAAAGTTTAGGCTTAATTGTAATGGCCATGCTCTATGTGTAGTCTGCACGGCAAGGGGAACTGGTAAAGTAGAGATAAAAATAGAATTTGTTAATCTAAATAATACCTCAGCGCATGAAATATTTCCTTACTATCTTATTGTCTATTTTGAGCATAGGTGTAAATAATCTACGTGCTCAAAACACCTATCTCGTAGATAGCCATACCCCCATTGATTCATATCGATATACCGCCTATAAATCAACATCCTCACAGAGAATAGCCATGAGTGGAGGCCTTGAGTGGCGTGGTGGTTTTACCCTTTACTGTACGGTAGGCCCTTATCGTGCAGGCTATGCAACATTCGATCTTGGCGGAGGATACGATAAGCTGCTGTTTGTGCTTGGAACCGAGAACTATGGACGTGGGGCGGGCGGTTCGGGAATCGCTGTCGACCCAAGTCTAGTTACCGTTCATGCTGATGGGCGTAAGATACTCGACAATAAGGTGTATCCATATGGCATTCCGGAGCGTATCGAGCTTGATGTTAATGGGGTGAAGGAACTGAAGTTTTCAATTATTCAGGGCGATGGGTATATCGCCATTGGTGAGGCAACTCTTTGGCGTGCAGGGCAAAACCCAGTCGAAACGGGTAATATAATTACGTCGACCCCAAAAACCGTAGAGCTTGTAAAAGATATTCAGCCCTACTTCAAGAATCGTCATTTTGAGAGTGTGTCGCCATCGTCTAACCAAAAGAGCCTTAAAATCAACACTCGTGAGTATGAGTATGGTTTTACTGTTGATATGGCAATGGCTGTTATAGGTGATAACCCTGGTTGGGCATATTTCAATCTGCGTAAGCAATACTCGAAGCTGAGCTTTGTGGTTGGCCCTGTCGACAATGCAAACAATGCAGGCTCGGGCTGGTTGATGGTGCAGGCCGATGGAAAAACTATTTACGAACTAGAGACCTCTTATGATGATATTGCGCAGGTGGTGACTTTGGATGTGACTGGATGCGAGATGTTGACGTTCTATACCGAGCAAGAGAATCTGTCCTCTCGTCTGGGTCTAGCGCAGATTATGGCTTATCCCGAAGGTGTGGTGGTAGAAGACTCTGGAGCGATTGTAGATAGCCGACTAACGCAGCTGCCCGACGCGTGTAAGCTGATCTCTAATATTCCACCATATGCTACTGGATCGCTAATTGATCAGCAGATATTCGACGGTTCATCGGACCATATTACTTTCTCTATGGGGGGACGGCAGTTTAGCGAGGGGATCGTACTTTTTGAAAAAGCAAATCTTGCTAATAGTAACACCTCGTCATACGCTATCTTTGATCTGGCAGGCGAGTTTGACTATATCAGCTTTACGGCAGGTTATATTGGTAAGAGTGGCGCAATGACCAACGATAAGTTACGCCTGTTTGCCGATGACGAGATGATTTTTGAAATACCACTCATTGCCACATATCCTAATCAAGACTATGTCGTGCCGCTAAATAAATGCCATAAATTGCGTATCGAAAATATAGGATCATCAAATCTTGATGTGGGTGCTTTCGGAGTGGGTGATCTGGTTGTGTATCGTGGCGAGGTTGTAACAAACAGCCTCTTCCCTCGAACTATTCCCGATTGTCCCGATGAAATTGATTTGATAGATCTGGGTGCGCCATATATACATTATGTTAGTCCGATGAAGGATGACAAGGACAAGATTTTCTACGATGGCTCAACCATAAGAGAGTATTTTGACCTTGGCGGAGAGCGCATATACAAAGGCTTTATGCTACAAACAAGCGTCCATTTCTCGCTCGATTTCGGTGTTTTCTACAATGAAGACGAGCCAGCAGGAGGATCGCAGGGTGCTGCTGCTGGAGCTATCGGAGGCATGGCGGTCGGCTCAGCCTTTGTTGCTGGCGGCGTTGCAGTTGGTGGAGCGGTTGTCGGGAGTACTTTGATTGGTGCTGCGGCGTTGTTGATGCTTGCCGCGGGAGGTACGGCAATGGAAAGCTCTGTTGCTGCATTTAACACCTATGGGCAGTATAATAGTGTCACCTTCACTGTAGCGTGTTGCAACCCTTATAACCATAATAGCCCTGACTCTTATAAGGAGACCCTGCTGATTGGTGCAGATCAGAAAGAGGTGGCGAAGATTGCTATCTATGAAACTATGGAGCCGCAGACCATAACCGTTCCTATTGATGGTTGCGAGCAGCTGTTGTTCATGTTGGTAAATACAGGTGAGTGGTCGGGACAATATATCTTCTACGATATCAAGCTCTCGAAGCAAACTTCGACACTTGAATTGCCTAAAGATGCACGACTATCTCAGGCTATTATTTCTGAGCCGTTGTGGAGTCAGAAGCAGGTGTCAAATCAATGGGAGCGTCCTTCTAATAGTGGGGGGGCTACAGTTGATGCCTACCTGTTAGGTGTGTCGAATGCTTATAGTAGAACTTTGGAGTTAATGAAGAGCGTAGAACCCGATTACGAGATACACACCTACTACCTTGAGACTTCGGCAGGACAAATGTGTAAAGCGGTGAACTTGCAAGCTCTCAAAGGCGATAATATACCCTCATTCATAAATCAAGCGACCTATTGCCAGCGTGAGCTAGAGAGTCTCCAAGAGCTAAAATCGACGCTAACAAATCTATCTATATCGCAGGCAAATGCAATGTTGGGTTTACCCGAACTAGGTTTTAAGGCCATCTCTTATGGAAAGATAGTTAGGGCTGCGAATAGGGTTGTGTCTGAGTGCAGCAAGCTGGTTGGTTTAATGATAGACGAAAAGAATGCAGAAACTGCTTTTTTGAGTCGGCTCCTTAATAATGCCATAGATATAGACGGAAAGCAAAGTAGTGATAAAACGATCTTTTCGCCTCTTTCTGGCGGAGAAGTTCCACCAAGCGACATGCTGCAACTGGTAGAGAATTTTGATGCGAAGTAGTCTTTATCTGGTGTGATAAGTTGTAAGAATATATTATTTTTATTAAATTTGTAATTGACTTAGTGGTCCATATAATGCAATAATATTGAACCTTAATTAAACATAAATCAAATATAATGACTGAATTAACTATTGGAAGTGATGTTCTTTGTGATATCGTAATTGGTGATATGCATGTTAGTAGGATACATGCTCGTATGACAATAGAGAATGGAATGTATATGTATCATGATATTAGTGCGAATGGAACGGTGATTAATGGCACTATTATCCGTAATAGCGGCGTGTATGTTAGCGTGGGTGATTCGATTGTTGTGGCCCCAGGGTTGAAGCTATCGTGGACGCAGGTGCAGAGTTTGATGCCATTGCAGGTAGCTCAGGGACCTGTGAATCCTGTTGTGCCTCCTGTTGTGCCTCCTGTTGGACCTGCTGGATATGGTGCTCAGGTGGGTGGTAAGGGCGTTGCTGCTGAGCCTAAAAACCTTAATAGCTGGAGCTGGGGAGGTTTCTTATTTGGTTGGCTGTGGGCTGTGTGTAATGGAATATACTGGCCGCTGGTTGTGCTTATTCCTATTGTGGGATGGTTGTCGGCTATTGTTATAAATATAATACTTGGTATCAAGGGTAATCGATGGGCGTGGGAGAATCGCACGTGGATGGATGCTGCGCATTTTGAGAGAGCACAACACCAATGGGCTGTTGCTGGTTTGGTGATTTTTATTACGCTGGCAGCTATTATCGGGTTGATTGTTGCTGGTGTTTTTGCAGCATCTAATTATTGGTAGTTCGTTATCTAGGATAACTTTTGAAAATATAAGTTTAAGGCAGTCTCGGTTATGAGGCTGCCTTTTTTGTTTATAGGGATTGCGTGTAGCCGTGGTCCTCGGGTAGGTTTGGCAGGGATGATGCGGCTACGGCTAGGCGGTCGCAGCGTTCGTTCTCTGGGATTTCTGCGTGGCCTTTGACCCAAATGAAGTTGACTGTATGGCGTCGGTAGATGCGCAAGAAGCGTTGCCATAGGTCGGGGTTCTTCTTGTCCTTAAAGCCTTTCTTTTCCCATCCAAATACCCATTTCTTGTTTACTGAGTCGACGACGTATTTCGAATCGGAGTAGATTGTAACCTCGGAGCCTTCAAACTTTAGTGCTTCGAGACCGACGATAACGGCCAGTAGCTCCATTCGATTGTTTGTGGTAAGGCGAAATCCGCCGCTAAGTTCTTTGCGGTAGGGTGGCGATATTAGTACGACTCCGAAACCTCCGGGGCCGGGATTGCCTTTGGCTGCGCCGTCTGTATAGATGATGATTTTTGGCATATGGTAGTCGGTTGTTTGGTTATTTTGTGGCCGACGATACAAAAGTAATAAAATAATTGAATTTTTATCTGCCTGATGTTCAATGAGATTGAACTATATTGTTAATAAATTTAACTCAAGCTATTGACAAACGCTTTTTTATGTTGTATATTTGCACTGTAATCAATTAGCAAATGGTTATGATTGTTAATAACTTTGAGTTTTGGAGAGTTGGTTGTTGATAATTGTTGTTAATAACTTTCCGTTGTTAATTGATTGTAAAACAAATATATAAGTTATTTCTATTAGTTTTATATTATTAGTTATTGTTGTTGTATTAATAGTTATTAACATTATGTTATGATGAGGGGGAGGGTTATTAACATTGTTTGTTGAAAAGGTTTTTACAGGTTAAAATATTGAACTAAATATATCCTCCCTCCATTTTTTTGACACCAAATTTTAGGTATAATTATATTTAATAAGCTATATGATAAGAAAAAATCTAACCAATGCGGTGGCCGCAGCCGCTATCAAATGTGGGTACTCCTTCTTTTGTGGCGACGCTAAAAGAATAAGCAGAGAACTGAATGCCGTGCCAGCAGCTTGGCTAACTCCAATAGAGGCCGTGGGCGTGTCGGGAGTAATGCAGGGTGAAATAACTTATAAGGTAACCCTAAAATTAATCGAAATAGATAGACACCTCGATGAACAAGGCAAGCAGGAGATGATATGCAAAATGGAGCAACACGCAATGTCTATATATCGTGAGCTGTGCCAGAATATCGATGTTAAGTCGGTGTCGGATCTGAAGTGGTCACCAATGGAATATGTCTATACGGCACAGGGTGAAATATCTCTAAACATATCTATGCTCGTGTCGACGGTATTTTGTGAACAACATTTTAATTAATCTATTATGACAAGCTTAACAAAACCAAACGACTTTGTGGGGGTGTTCTACCCTCCAAAATTTAATCTGACAGTGGATTCGACAGACACCATAGAGGTGAAAATTATGGATGCAGAGGATACTCTGCTGGGGACAAAGAGACTAGATGGCAGCCTTGAATATGATATTAATGTGGCCAACTATGCCAATAGGTTGCTGGATGTGGTGCCGCTAGCCGCTGGCGAGTGTGGGTTTGTTGTGCCTCAAGAGGGTAGGATGGCTCAGATAGAGGTGGTGGTCGATGATGATGACCAGACCAGTGCAGGGACGGCAATTATAACGGCATCACGCAAGGTGATGGAGCAGCAGGTTCTGTTGTCTATGTTGCCGCTAAAGAGAGAGATAGCAACAAACGAATGTGATGAATTAGCATTCCTTATGCCAGTGGGTACTGCTCAGGCCATTGTTACGATGAAGGATAGTAATGGCATGTTTACGACACTTGACGTTTATCAGATTAGCAATAGCGAGTCTAGGCTGGTGAGCTTTGTGGTCGATATGGCGGACATAGCTACGATACTAGAGGAGCAGTTCTCGCGCTCGATAGATGAGTATGTGAGCTTTGAGGTGAGCATAGGCGAGAGTGTGCTGGAGTATGAGATTGTCTCTGGGGATAGTAGCCGAAAGAGGCTCTGCTGGTGGAACGACTATGGAGCTGTGGATTACTATTCATTCTATGAGAGCGGTGACTCTAAGATAACTGCCCAGAAGTATGTCGTTAAGACAGAGCAGGGGTATAAGACCGAGTGCACAGAGATACAAACGCAATATGAGCTGTGCTCGAAGTCTATGAGTAGGAGTGAGGCTGAGGGTGTCTCGAAGGTGATATATGCTCAGGCGGTGTGGCTGGTGGATGAAGATGGTTCTCAGGCGGTGTGTGTGGATACCTCTTACATCGAGCAGAAGGAGGACGAGCTTCCGACCGTGTGTATAGAAATCTCGCAGACAGGATTAATGGACTCCTAAAAACAAGAGACTATGGATATTTATATAGATGATAAGAAGATAGAGGTAAGAAGTCAGAGCCAGATGAGCATAACTCTGGACATAGAGGATATGCTGGAATTGGAGTCTCAAGATACCACAACAGAGTATGTTAGGTTTGAGATGCCCTTTACGCCAAACAATATGGCTATTATGGGAGATTCTGAGCAGGCTCTATCTACAACGATGTTTAATCAAACAACTCACGCGGCGTATGTAGAGAGAGATGGTTCTAAGGTGATATGGGGTAGGGCCTTTTTGGTCGAAAGTGCATTTGATCAGAATGGTGGCTACTACGTTGTGGCCATAAGGCCATATCCAAATCTGTGGGAGCAGAAGGCTGCAACAACGCTTATCCATAAGTCGGAGATAGACTATCAGACAGAATTTGTGGATGAGGTGGTCTACTCATCGTGGTTTGGAGATCAGATGGTCAGATACCTGCCTGTGAAGAATAATGTTTATACTTCGGTTCTGGGAGGTAACATCATCATAGAGGTAATGACTACAATGGATTATTATCCATTTATTCATGTGGCCAGCTTCTTTAGGCATGTGGCAGAGAACAGCGGCTATACGATAGAATCGGAATTTGTGGATAGTGAGTACTTTGATTCGCTGCACTTTAGTGGGCAGTACATATCAAGTAATTGCGATACACTAAAGGAGAGGATGGATTTTATGGCTGCTCGTAAGGCGTCGTCGACAACAACGGCCTCGTCGCAAGGTATAGTGTATGCAAGTCCTTATTACAGCAGCAACTCGGTGGGTAATATCGTTGATGTGATAGCTCCGATTATAGATGGTGAGGATATATTGTTTGCCGATGCTTTTAGTAATGAGGGATGTTTTGATGTGAGTGGCGTGGAACCTATCTTCACACCCTCGTCGACCGTGACAATGGCCTTTGAATATCAACTGTCGTATGTGTGTGGCTACTCACTGTTGGATAGGAATTCTCTCAAGTGTGTAGATACGATAACCCTGCATGATGGGTTGGATGTGAACTATGGTGTGGCAAATCCATTCTCGGATATGAGAGAGGTGGGGCAGCTTGAATCTTCATACTCATATCGTGTAGTGCTATTTGAGTATGACTATGCAGCAACGTATAAGCTGACGGCCGATACAAGCTTGGGCCAATATGACCAACAGCTGGTAGAGTTTACAGGTACCTCGTCTTTGTTTACCACAAGCTCTAACTGTACATATTCTAATATGAAGTTGTGGATTAAGCAGGGTGGTGATTATGGTTTGTGTGACAGCGATTGGGCTATATATAAGGGTGCCTTTGATTTGACGGGAGATGTCTCGGTGAACATAACAGTCAGGAGCAAGACAAAGGAGTACTCCTCTGGCAGCCCAGTATATTTTAACGGTATTAAGTTCTCGGGTGGGGTTGTTGGCTCGTCGTTTACGCTGGCGGACAGCATTACGATAAAGCCTCTGTTTTTGAACCAGCCTGCCTTGGGTAGTGATATAAAGTGGAGCGAGATAACCGCACATGAGTTGTATCAGATAGATATTTTTGAGGCAATAGCACAGATGTATGACCTTAAGTTTTATACGGACAATAGCACCAAGAAGATATTTATTGAGCCATATTGTCGTATGGTGGATAGTGGTAAGGTTGTGGATTTTACAAATATAGTGGATGTGCAAAAGCCAACTACTGTCTCTGAGATGGGCCACGATATGTATAATCGGATAGAGCTAGAGTATAGTACAGGTGACGGTTATGTGTCGCGATGGAATGTGAACAATGATCAGACCATGGGCTACTGGGATACAGAGATACAGAATGTGTTCTCGAACTACACCCTCGAAAGGGAGAAGAGCGTGGTATTCACTCCCTCGTTGAATAGCTTGGATATGGTTAGGTATGCCGCCAGTGCGCAGGTGTTGCAGGTTGGTGCACGCGACAGCTATGGTCAGCAGAACGACTACTCGGAGGATTTGAACTTCCCTATCAAGATTGTGAGATACTTGGGTATGAAGCCCTTGGAGGCTGGGGAGTCTTGGGGTTGGCCATCATATGGCAATGAATATCCCTTCGTGGCTTTTCACTTTAAGGGAGATGTGAGCTACACGGGCGAGGACGATGTGAACGAACTTTCGGTGGATAGTACGGGGCAACACGCGTTTGATAATGGATTCTCGTTGTGTTTTGAGGATAGAGATAAGCTCGCGGGGTTGCATCGTTATCATGAGCATAGAGCTGACAGATATAATAAAAGTAAGATGATTACTCAGTATTTGTTTTTATCTCCAGATGATATGGAAAGGATGATAGTGCCAAACTCGCAGCAGCATGACTGGAGGGCTTTATATAAGATAAATGTGCATGGCGAAGATATTCTGTGTCGTCTGCTGTCCATAGAAGGATACAACCCTGATGCGTGGGAATCGACAAAGTGTGTGTTTATAAAGGAAGTATAACTTATTAAATATTTATTATGGATTCTAATATTATTATTACAAACAGTTCTTCGGGCTCGGTACATATCAATATCGAGGGAATTATTGGAGTGCCCGAAACTCAACAGTCATTAGATAGAAATGTCTCTACAACTTATGAGAGCTTTAGGCAGATTCTGGAGCGCATAGCAGAGATAGACAGTAGCGATATTGTGGTTGATATTCGCTCTACGGGAGGCAGTGTTAATGACGCGCTGTTGATACATGATGCTATTGTGGCAACGGGGGCAACAGTGACAACGCGATGCTTTGGGTATGTGGCTTCGGCAGCAACGATAATAGCTCAGGCAGCCTCGCAGGGTCTAAGGCAGATTTCGTCAAACGCCTTGTATCTGATTCATAATTCGGCGATGGAGGCTGAGGGTAATGCTCAGAAGCTGACACAGACGGCCGAGCTGCTGGATAAGACAGACCAGACTATAGCCTCGATATATGCGACTCGTTCGGGCCATGATGTAGAGGAGTTTGTGGATTTGATGGCAGAGAATAATGGCGACGGCCGTTGGTTGACACCACAAGAGGCTTTGGATTATGGTCTGGTGGATAGCGTGTTTGAAAAAGCGGATAGTGTAGAAGATGTAAACAACAACTCAAATGGATTGATATCAACTCTATGGAATAGGCTTGTTAGTGCTCTAGGGGTAGGTGCTCTCAAGAATGATCAAGCAGAGGAGTTGTCAGTCGAGAAGACTATGCTTGAGGCTCAGGTGGAGCCTGAGGCCGAAGATGTTCAGATAGATCATGATGGGGGTATGATAGATGATGAGCAGGTTCTTCAGGAGCAACAGGAGCAACAAGAACAGCAGCAGCCAGTCGTGCAGGAAGATTCTAATGAAGAGTCAGAACTGTTTCAGGTGCAGGATGTTGTGGATGGTTCGCTGGGCTGTGGCGCAGAGGCTCAGGCGGTTGTGAATGCAGTAGAGGATGGGGCTCTCGCATTTAGAACAGAGCAGGCTCTGCAAGATAGAGCCTTGGCTAGGGCTTCGAGGACAATGAGTATGGAGGATCCAGCAATAGAAGAATCCAGAGGCCATATTCATTCTAACACTTCGGCATATTATGAAGATGCCAGAAACTTCTAAATTTATTATCGGGGTATATAGATAGGCCCTCCTAAGATGAAAAGAAACGACTATCAAAGAAATTATCAATTTTATTATCTAAAAACATTTATTAAACAAAATTATGGGTAAAATCGAACAGGTAAAGACCTATCAGGGTCGTGATTTGGAAACTATTTTCTTTAGACCTATGCTTTCGGGCGTTGATGCAGAGACCTTGGGCGTGAAGGTGCTATACAATATGCCAGTGCCAACAAACTTGCATTTTTGGAAACGCTCGGGCGATATTCTACAAAAATTCTCATCTAGCGGTTGGTCGGGCAGCGATGGCTCGTCTAAGTATCAAAAGACCATAGATCTATCTAGAGTGAAGGCCGAAATGAGTTACTCGGCAGAGGATTACTTCTCGCGTGTATATGAGCTTATTGCAGCAAGTCCAGAGGTTAACTTTGAGGACCTTTCGGGTACAGAGCTAGAGGTCGCAGAGACTGCTCTATTCAAAGATTCTATCGCCGAGAGTATTCGTGCTACCATGTGGCTGGGTGACACCACTCGCGACGAGGGTGAGTTGAGCTCGTTTGATGGTTTCTTGAAACGACTAACAGCTGATGTGGGTACAGACTCAGATTCTGTGACACAGCTTACTTATGATATGACTTCTAGCTCGCTGTCAGCGGAGGCTTTGTTCAAAAGCCTGTGGGACTCGGCTGCACTAGAACTCAAAGAGTCTAAGAGTCAGGGCGAGTTGGTGTTCCTTGTGACATCAGACATCTATGCCAATTATGAGAATGAGCTTGATAGTGCAACGCTTGAGGCTGCATATCTTGCTAAGCAGGCTGGTAGAGAGAGTCTATCGTATAGAGGTATTCCAGTGGTGGACGTGTGTCTGGGTAGCTACCTAGAGGATTATGAGGATATGCCTCAGTCGTTTGCGATATTGACAGACAAGCGAAACCTTGCGCTAGCCGTTAACACAGCATCGTTCCCTGGTACAGAGATTCGTATGTGGTATAACCCAGATGTTATGGAGAACCGTCAACGTGCCGTGTTTATGGCTGGTTGTGATTACCTTCTTCCTGAGCTGGTGGTTATGGCCGTGCACGAGGACGCAGAAGAGGACATTTAGTTATGAGGACTATAAGTGCAAATAGCGGTTGTAGCCAAAGGGCTAAGGGAGGTCTGAAAAAGATATACCTTATTTCGACGGCCAAGGTCAAAAGCATAGACTATGATAGTTCTAAAGCTAGTTACTATAATATTGTTATAGCTTCTGGTGCTGCATTTATAGGATACTCTTTTGATGAGGGGGCAGCTGTGTTCGAGGAAAAAACGGTGGTCAAGAAAGGCTCTAGAACGGTTAGTCAATCTATAACATTTTCGCTAAGCGGTCAGCCCGCCCAGACACTAAAGTCCTTGAATGAGATTCTTGGCACAGGCTCGGAGCTTATGGCCATAGTGGTCGATGCAAACAATACTGCGCGAGTTGTTGGGTACTCTAACCTTATGGGCTTCGAGAGACCTCTGAAAATCGACAGTATGCAAGGCTCTTCTCAGCTTGAGTTGGAGAATCTGCCAGACGAGAATATTGTGCTAACCACCATAAGTCCATCTAAGGCAGGGGTTTTGCTCGATGATGTTTATTTGGCCAGTCGATAGGGCCATGATTTTAAGGGGCTGTCTAATTCTTAGTATAGCCCCTTTCTTTAAATTTTTTAATTATGTCAACTACAATATTTGTTAAAAATAGCAGTACCGTGCCTGCTTTAGAGTCGCTGCCGACAAAATCGAAGGCAGGGGTCAAGTTTTGGAGCTGGGGCAGTAATAATATGTTGCCCACCGCGCTGGCCTTGATGTCGCGCCGCAGTGCAACTCATAGGCGTATTATAAACGACAAGGCAGATTATATCTCGGGCAAAGGCTTTGCTTATGACACCGAGAATGATGCCTTGAGCTATATGGTTGAGTGTGCCAACGGAGGAAAGGAGACCCTAAGGAGTGTGGTCAGTAAATTGGCCTTTGACAAGGCGTTGTTTGGTAATGCTTTTGTTGAGGTGGTCACAAACCAAGAACATTCGTTTCTCTCGCTCTATCATCAGGATGCGTCTAAGTGCCGATTGGATGTAGATGGTACTCATGTGCTGATGCATCACGACTGGCCAAATTTTCGCTCTAGCGAGGCTCTGTCTCTTCCTCTGTATCCTGTTTTTGAGCAAAGCGAAGATGATACTCTGCGTTCTATGATTCATTATAAAGACTATGAACCAATGTTTGAGCACTATGGTGTGCCGCCTTATATTGCAGGCATGAATGTGTCGACCATAGCTTATAAGACTGACAAGTGGAATATCAGTAGACTGGATAATTCGTTCCAGATGTCGGGTGTGATGGTGTTGGATGCACATGCCGACGATCAGGCTCAGGCCGAGCAGTTTGTAGATACGGCTCAGAAGAAGTTTGCGGGTAAGCCGGGTCAGGTTCTGTTTATGGTCAAGGATGCTGAGGGTAACGACAACTCGAAGTTTATTCCTATCTCGTCTGATAACGACGGAGACTGGAGCGAACTGCATACTCAGGCCACCTCTGATATTGTTATTGCCCATTCGTGGTTCCGCTCGCTTAGTGGCCTTGAATATACGGGTGGCTTTAACTCTGAGCGTATCTTGCATGAATATGAGATTGCGCTGAATACAGTAATTCTCTCTGAGCAGGAGGAGATAATGGACCCTATAAAGGAGGTTATTGCCAGTGTGCTAAGTACAGACTCGTCGTCGCTGGTGATAGTGAATCGTCCCCCTGCAACATCTAAACCTTTATATATGAAGGTATGGGAGGCTCGTAAGAGCGAGGGCTTAGATTATGACCCTGCCGACCCTAGTCAGGATATATTCTTGGCACAGCTGACATAGAGAGTACTTAACAATTAAACTAAAAATATTATGAATATACTTATGACACCTGAACAGGTGTTGGTGCAATTTCCCTCGCCCGAGAGGCTCTCTAGTGGTTTGGTAGACAATGCCAAGATACTTCTAGCCCAGATAAAATATCTAGTTCCTATGCTCTCGCTGGAGGTTGTCGAAGAGCTTTGCAATGACCAGTATAGTGATTATGTAGAAGAGTATTTGCATGCTCCGCTTGCTATGTTGGTACGTTACATAGCCATGGAACACGCTCTGGTAGATGTGGGAGTGATGGGCGTGCAGCAGTATTCGGGAGATACCTTGGAGGCGGCGTCCATTGAGATGGTGTCGCGACAGGGGGCAACATTGCGCTCAAATGCCATGACATTGATAAAAGAGGCCGCTAGGGCCTTAGATGCTTATCCTCTCTTGAGCGAGTTGTATCAGAAGAACAAGGCGTGTGGTGGTGTCAATATTAGGGCAGGTTTTATATTTTAATTTTATCAATTATGGAACAGATAACTTATTATCAGGGTGAGAATATCGCCATCTGTGCTAAGGCATACGAGGATAACACATGTACAACAACACAGGATATTTCGGACTATACGGTTGAGGTGCTGCTCTACACCGATGAGCAGAAACTCATTCTTAAAGGTAGTAGTGCCAGAGAGTTGGATTTTGAGATTGACTTCTTGGATGATAGTCAGATAAGCATTAACCTAGCACCTGAGCTTACAAGCCAGCTAGAACCAGGCTTCTTGCGTATGGAGATGGCTATAAAAGATACTGATGACGATGTGGTGCAGATTGCCAAGTGCTCGCTGGCTAGGATAGAGGAGAGTTTAATATCTAAAATCATGGGCGATGACAATTAAAGTTAGTTTGGTGCAGCCCACCTTAGGGCTTAATGAAGGCTCTGTGGTAAGAGAAAAAGTCATTACGCTGAGCTTTTGTTCTAAGATAGTTGTTGAAGGTTCGTCATCTTCGTCTGGTGGGCAGAGCATCAGCTGGGATGACATAGACGATAAGCCTACGATACCAGATATAGATGGCCTAGCCACGGAAGAATATGTGGATGAAGTTTTTGCAGGTATAGAAATACCTACAACTTTGCCTAATCCGAATGCTATAACCATAAATGGAACCTCATATGATGGCAGCAGTGCTGTTAATCTGACAATAGATGCAGGTGGATCTGGCGATGTGGTTAATATAAACCTTACGCCCTTTTTGGACGAGCAGTCGGGTACGATGTCATCTGTTGATTATGATAGCATATTGGGTTGTCTTACTTCTATGGGGAGTAAATCTATCCAAGGCTATATCTCTAATTTTGGATTAGTTCCAGTTATGTTGCTTGCAGGGGAGTATCTTACTCTCTCAGCCAATATGTCTACTTTGAGTGATACCGAAGAGGGGGTTGTGACAGCAACCCATCTGGTGGTACACATTAGTGGCGATTATAGTTGGACTAGTTCGCTAAAGCAAATTAGCTTGTCGGATACAGAGATGCTAGAGAATTACATAGATAGCAAGATAGGCGATATCGACTCGCTGCTTGATGAACTTAATGGGGAGGAAATATAATGGGAACAACGGCAGAGAAATTAGCAGCTGCTCTTGTAAGCAAGACTGCAATCAAGAATGCCATTGTAGCTAAAGGGGTTACGGTGGCCGATTCTGAACCATTGAGTGGCTATGCGGCCAAGATTGCGGCCATAGAGCAAAGTAGTGGTGGTGATAGCAGTGGCGATGTTGTATACTTGCCAGAAATGGTGGGTAGCGGAAGCATAGAAGTACGTTTTGTTGACCCTATATACGGAGTGTTCTTGGTGTATAAAGTCGAAGAGGGCGACTCGATAGATATAGATGACATTACTCCTATCTCTCACTCAGGGCTTACTTTTGTTGAGTGGGTCAAAACCGCGGCAAGCCTTAGTAGTATAACACACGATATTGATGTGGGCGCGATATATAAGCCTACCAGTAATAAGACCGAGATAGATTATACGGTGTCAGAATATGGTGGTAGTATATTGTCCGTGCCTTTGTACTCCAATGATGGAGCCATTACGATTAACTGGGGCGATGGGCAGACCACAACCGAGGCGGTGAATGGTATTTATAGCCCCGCCAATCCTATTGCCCAAGGTAGTTATACAATGAGCATTGAGTGTGATGGGTCTGCGGTATTTGGCACTTCTAGTACTATGTATATCTTTGGGTCTAAGGAGTATAATGCCTATATCACGGATGTGAGACTAAAGTATGGCCAAGAACTTTCTACCTATATGTTTGCCTATTGCAGGAACATGGAGAGTCTTATTTTCTCTAGTGGTACAGCCCAATCTTATATGTTAAGAGAATGTATAAACTTAGAACATCTGCTAATGCCCAGCACGGCTAGATACACAAATATATCACAGTGTCTTAACTGCTATAAGCTAGGGATTGTGGTGTCGACCTACAATTCTTACTACTTTGGCAACACTTCTTTTTGGAATTGCTACAACCTAAATAAGGTGGTGTTCCCAACGTCCATGTATCAACTTGGTACAGGGGTCTTTCAGTATAATGCATCTATGACTAACCTGAAATTGCATTCCTCTTTCACTACCTTGGCCAATGGCTTTATTAATGGTAGCGAAGTGCTGGCGGTGCTGGATTTATCGACCCACACCTCAGTGCCCACGCTAGCTGGCACGACAGCCTTTTCGACAGCCGAGAGCTTTAAGATTTTGGTGCCTAGTGCATTGGAGAGCAGCTTTAAGGCAGCAACAAATTGGATAGTATTTGCAGATTATATAGTAGGAGTTTAAGATATGATAGTACAAGAAAATATAACCATAAATGGTAGAGAGTTGGTTCGCACCTGCTCAGATAGTGGCATGATGATACTTCAGGTTGAAACAGGGATAGAGTATGCCGAGGCGGTGGATGCTCTGCCCTTGATGTTCACTTATGAGGAGTCTGAAAATCAAATAGTTTAAGTATGGATTGGGTTTCTATAATTACAAGTTTTGGAACGCTACTAGCAGGCAGCGGCATGGCAGGAGTGCTGTTCTTTCGTGAGCGCAAGCGTGCCGAGCAACTTAAGAACGAGGCTTCGGCAGCAGAGCAGTGGCGGCAGCTCTTCGATCGTTCGGACAACGACAGCAGAGAAAAGGACCTTCGTGTAGACAAGCTCTATGAGCAGCAGAGTCGCCTGAGGGAAAAGAATAATAAGCTGACCACCGAGAATGCTGTGCTGAGGCTCGAAAGGTGTGAAGTTAATGGATGCGAAAGCCGTAAACCAACAAGAGGATACTGATATGACAAGAGGACTAAAGAATAATAATCCGGGAAATATTCGCCATAGTGCCACCCGCTGGCAGGGCGAGATAGAAGTCAGCGAGAACAACGAGGGGCTCGATGCTTCTTTCAAAACTTTTATGACCATGGCCTATGGTTATCGGGCCATGTTCAAACTGCTGCATAACTATGCAGTAATCTATAACCTGCATACTCTCGAGCAGATGATTTCTCGTTGGGCGCCTCCTAGTGAGAATAACACCAGAGCCTATATCTCGGCAGTATCGCTGTGGAGTGGGGTTGCCTCAAGTGTTAAGATAGATACCACAAACCCTTTGACCATGATTGCCGTTGTCTCGGCCATGAGCCGCATGGAGAACGGCGTGGCGGCAAATATCGTTGAGGTCAATAAAGGGTGGGAATTGTTCTGCTCTCAGCTATGATGACTAGGAGTTGTATGTACCTTGTGGTTCTGTTATTGTTCTCGTGCACACATAAGGTTTATGTCCCTACGCACTCGTCATTTACGGTGGTCGACACGGTGGTTAGGCAGGTGGCGGACAGTGCTGTGGTGCGTGCTCTGTTCGAGTGTGACAGCAATAATAGAGTTGTGCTGCGCGAACTGTATCAGGCGCGTAGTGAGCAGGCTGCTGGCAGTCTCGATATAGATTCTTCGGGACGTGTAGAGGTCATAACGCGCTGGCGTACACAGTATATAGATAGAGTCAAGGAGGTTAGAGATACCACCACAGTGGTCGAGTATCGCGAGGTTGTAAAGACGGTAAAGTACGTGCCGCGGTTTTTCTGGTATTGCTTTGCCGTGGCCATGGCAGCTGTTGGTTATCTAGGGTTTAGATTAGTGCTAAGTATGAGGTAGATATTAAGAAGGGGATGACCAACAATATTATTTGTTGGTCATCCCCTTTACTTTTTCAGTAAGAATGGTTAATAAGTATTTATTAACCATTCTTACTATCTCTCAAACTCTAGTGCCATAGCGGCTCCCGCGTCTGCTATTACCGTTTTGCCATCATAGACTGTCTTGCCGTTGACTATCGTGCAGTCTACTTTATAACTAAGCTGTTGCCCCTCCAGAGGCGACCAGCCACATTTGTAGAGTATGTTACCCCTATCCACAACCCATGGGCTTGGTTTCACTATTGCAATATCGGCATAGTAGCCCTCACGCAAGAACCCTCTCTCCTTGATATTGAAGAGTCGTGCTGGAGCGTGGCACATCTTGTCAACAACCTGCTCAATAGAGAAAACCCCTTGGGTGCTCATCTCTAGCATGGTCACCAAAGAATGGCTTATCATAGGTCCTCCCGATGGTGCTTCGAAGTAAGGTTTGCTCTTCTCCTCTAGGGTGTGGGGAGCGTGGTCTGTGGCCACAACATCCACCTTGCCCGACAGTAGTCCTGCTCTAAGTGCATCGCGGTCTTCTGTTGTTTTTATGGCAGGGTTCCATTTTATCATGTTGCCCTTTAGTGCGTAATCCTTATCGCTAAACCATAGGTGATGTACACACACCTCGTTTGTTATTTTTTTGTCTTCTAGGGGCGCGTCAGAGAAAAGCTCCAACTCGCGAGCTGTGCTCAGATGTAGTACGTGCAGGCGTGAGTTGTAGCGCGATGCTAGCTCCACGGCCTTTGCGCTAGAGCGGTAGCAGGCCTCGGCCGAGCGTATTAGAGGGTGTAGCTGGGCGGTGCCAGTGTCCCCATATTGCGCCTTCATGGCGTTGAAGTTGCTACGCACGGTAGACTCATCCTCGCAGTGGGTGGCAATAAGTATCGGGCACTGCTCGAATATGGCAGCCAGCGCGGCCTCTCTGTCAACAAGCATGTTGCCTGTCGACGAGCCCATAAATAATTTTACGCCACACACATGGCTTGTGTCTATCTTTGATAGTAGGTTGCTGTTCTGATTTGTTGCGCCTAGGTAGAACGAGTAGTTTATAACTGAGTTCTTGGCTGCATTCTCAAATTTGTTGTCTAGAGCCTCAAAGTCAGTTGTTGCAGGGTTGGTGTTGGGCATATCCATAAACGAGGTTACGCCACCTGCTGCCGCCGCTGCCGACTCGCTCTTTGTGTCGGCCTTGTAGGTCATGCCAGGTTCGCGAAAATGCACTTGGTCGTCTATCACCCCAGGCATAACAACACATCCTGTGGCGTCGATAACCTCCATGTCTTTTCGCTCAAGGTGCAGGCCGTCGTTCGCTGGGCGGTATTCACCCTCAGATACCTTTGCTATGCGGTCGTTTTTTATTAAGATATATCCTTTGAATCTGCTGTTTTTAGACACTATTGTGCCGTTCTCTATTAGCTTTAGTTTCATTATTGCAGCTTTTTGATTTTCCTGAATCTCAGACCCATAACACCCCAAAGGGCTTCTTTTAGTATGTTGCCACTCATTTTGGATTGGCCCTCGCGACGTTCGGTGAATATTATCGACACCTCGCTCATGTTGTATTTCAGTCGCCATGCGGTGTACTTCATTTCTATCTGGAAACCATAGCCCTTCATTTTGATTTTAGATAGGTCTATCTCGCTCAGAAATCTTGCAGAGTAGCATATAAATCCTGCTGTGGCATCCTTGACTCTCATTCCTGTCACTATCCTTACATACTTGCTTGCAAAGAAAGATAGCAGTAGGCGTTGCATGGGCCAGTTGACCACGTTGACTCCTGTTATGTATCTAGAACCTATCACAAGGTCTTTGTTGTTTTGGTGGGCTTCGTTATATAGGTTTATCAAATCTTCGGGGTTGTGCGAGAAGTCGGCATCCATCTCAAAGATATAGTCGTATTTGTTCTCCAAGGCCCATCTGAATCCAGTGATGTAGGCTGTTCCAAGGCCTAGTTTGCCGCTACGTTCTAGGATGAATATGCGGCCCTTGGTCTGCTCTATAAGGTTCTTAACTATGTCTGCCGTGCCGTCAGGTGAGCCATCGTCAACCACAAGAATATCAAAATCACCATCTAGAGACAGTACTTTTTTGATTATTGCGGCTATGTTTTCGCTCTCGTTGAAGGTAGGTATAATGACTAGTTTTCTCATAGTTATGCTTAAATTTAAAACAAATATAATAATTTTACCTCGAAGTTAATAACTTTCTGCCAATTATATTGTAATCTGTGGTGGTTTACAGTTTATAATCTTGAGCAAATGTGGTACCTTTGTGGCAAATAATACAGTAAATGGCATATCAAATTTCGCTTGTTCTGTCGCCTGATGAGGCAGCAAGCAAGAACAAAGTCTTGGCCGCAGCAGCGCGCAAGGCTCGTGTAGATGTTAACAATGTGGCGATGATGCGTATCGTTCGTCGTTCGATAGATGCCCGCAAGGGGGTTAAGATAAATTTGGGCGTTGAGCTTTTTGTCGATGGTGACCAACAGCCAGAGCCTGTGCACTTCGATTATAACGATGTGTCGACAAAACCTGCGGTTGCTATTGTTGGCTCGGGTCCCGCAGGTCTCTTTGCAGCCCTAAGGCTTATTGAGCAGGGCCTTCGTCCTATTGTTGTTGAGCGTGGCAAGGATGTATCTACTCGCCGCAAGGACCTTGCAATCATAAATCGTGGCGGAGATGTTGACTCAAATTCAAACTATGCCTTTGGCGAGGGCGGTGCAGGAACCTACTCAGACGGCAAGCTATATACGCGCTCAAAAAAACGAGGCGACTATCATAAGTGCCTTCAGGTTTTCAGGTTCTTTGGTGCCTCGGAGGAGATACTCTATGATGCCCACCCACATATAGGTACCGACAAACTGCCAACTATCATTGCTGCCATGCGCGAGCAGATTATTTCTAGCGGTGGAGTGGTTCTTTTCGAGCACGCTTTGAGGGATGTGTTGATTAAAGATAACGCGATTCAGGGCATTGTTGTCGAGAATATTAGAAGTTCAGATATTCTTGTTGGTAGCAGCTTTGAGCCTGTGAGATATGATGCTTCTGCGCTTACCACTATCGAAGCGCAGGCGGTTATGCTTGCTACGGGACACTCGGCTCGCGATGTGTATCATCTGCTTCATAACAAGGGCGTGGCTCTAGAGGCCAAGGCCTATGCTATGGGTGTGCGTGTCGAGCATCCTCAGACTCTGATAGATAAGATACAATATAAGATGCGCTTCAGAGGGCCGAATCTGCCTGCTGCTAGCTACTCGCTTGTTGCTCAGGTTGGCTCGCGCGGTGTTTATTCTTTCTGTATGTGCCCAGGTGGATTTATCGTTCCTGCAAAGACGGCAGCTTCTGAGGCTGTGGTTAATGGCATGTCACCATCGTTGCGCAACTCAGTGTATGCCAACTCGGGTATTGTTACCGAAATCAGAGAAGAAGACTATGCTCATCTTATTCCTCAGCATGGTGTGTTGGCTGGTTTGGTCTATCAACAGCAGCTAGAGGTCTTGGCCTACGAAAATGGTGGCGATGGCAATAAAGCACCTGCTCAGCGACTGACCGATTTTGTTGCTGGTCGTAGCACTTCGTCGCTTCCAAAAAGCTCTTATGTTCCGGGTATGGAAGCCTCAGATATGTATGAGTGGCTGCCTGCCAAGATAAGCAATTCCTTGCGCGAGGGCTTTCGTGCTTTCGACAAAAAGATGCACGGATTCTTAACTGGCGACGCTGTTGTTCTGGGTGTTGAGTCGCGCACTTCGTCTCCCGTGCGCATACCGCGCGACAGAGAAACTTTTATGCATCCACAGATAGAAGGATTGTTCCCAGTGGGTGAGGGAGCAGGCTTCGCAGGGGGTATAATCTCGTCTGCCATTGATGGCGAGGTGGCAGCAAATGCCGTAAGAATTTATATGGATAGCAAAAAATAATCTGAAAGTGTAAAAATGTTAATAAGTTGATTGGTTTTTTTGGAAAAAATGACAATGAAAAATATATCTTTGTAGGATGTATTAAGCTACGCTTTTGTAGCCTTGTTACTAACTATCCAAATATCGATAGCTGCTGCTTGACTTTCTAGCTCTAGAACGTACTTTGTGGTGGCTTATCATTAAAAACAAATCAACGATTATGCAAGCTTACTTGCTCGATAAAAAATATATACTCGAACACATTGAGGCTAGCGCAAAGCCCATTTGCTCAGTGTGTTTCGATTCTCGAAAGGTAGAACAAGACAGCCTCTTTGTGGCTGTTGTTGGCACCAGCTCTGATGGTCATGACTATATAGGCACGGCCATAGATGCTGGAGCAACCACTATTGTGTGTCAGAGCCTTCCTTCTCAGGTGCGTCAAGGCGTGGAGTACATCCGTGTCGAAGACAGCAATATCGCCTTGGGTAGGATATGTTCTGCCTTCTATGGTAATCCAAGCTCAAAACTTAAACTTGTAGGTGTTACGGGTACCAATGGCAAGACCACTACGGCCACGCTGCTTTATGACTTGTTCACTCTGCTGGGCTATAAGGTAGGCCTCATCTCTACGGTTATCTACCGTGTTGGCACAAAGAGCATAGAATCTACACACACTACTCCCGATTCTTTGAAACTCAATATGCTGCTTAAAGAGATGGTAGACGAGGGTTGCGACTATTGTTTTATGGAGGTCAGCAGCCATTCACTTGTTCAGCACCGTGTCGAGGGGTTGAGATTTGCAGGTGCCGTGTTCTCTAATATCACGCACGACCATCTTGACTACCACCATACCTTCGCTGCTTATATCGCTGCCAAGAAGATGCTTTTCGACTCGTTGGATAAATCTGCTTTTGCACTTATCAATGCCGACGATAGGAACGGCAGCGTCATGGTTCAGAACTGCAAGGCCAAATGCTATACCTACTCAACCGATAGCCGCAGCGACTTTGGCTGCCGCATCTTAGAGACTCATCCTGAGGGCATGTTGCTCAAGGTTGATGATGTGGACTTGTGTGTAAACTTCTTGGGTCGCTTCAATGCTTCGAACCTGCTTTGCGTCTATGGCACGGCACTGCTGCTTGGAGCCGAGCGTCAAGAGGTGCTTGAGGCCATGAGTCAGTTGCGCTCTGTGGCAGGTCGCTTCGAGACCATACGTTCAAACAACGGCATCACAGCTATTGTTGACTATGCTCACACGCCCGATGCCTTGCAGAATGTGCTGGATACAATCTCCGAAATTAAGTTCTCTGGTAAGGTGATTACCGTTGTGGGTTGTGGAGGAAATAGAGATGCTACCAAACGCCCTAAGATGGCGCGCATAGCCGTTGACAATAGTTCGCTTGCCATACTCACTAGCGACAATCCTCGCTTTGAGAAGCCAGAGGCTATAATCGAAGATATGAAATCCTCGCTCGATGCCTGCTCAAAATACCTTGCTATCGTTGATAGAACTGAGGCTATACGCACGGCGGTGATGATGGCCGAGAGGGGCGATATTATCCTTATTGCAGGCAAGGGACACGAGCCTTACCAAGAGGTGTGTGGTGTTCGTCATCACTTTGATGATAGGGAGCAGGTGCGCGAAATGTTTGAAAATCTAAATAAATAATAAATATAATGTTATATCACTTAGAACAATACTTATCTGGAATATATGATATACCTGGTGCAGGTATGTGGACCTACTTGTCTTTTAGGGCAGGCATGGCCGTAATCTTGGCACTTATCATAGGAATGGTCTTTGGCAAACGAATCATACTAGCCTTGCAGCGTCGTCAGATAGGCGAGGATGTGCGTAATCTAGGTCTTGAGGGTCAGCTACAAAAAAAGGGCACTCCAACCATGGGTGGTCTTATAATCTTGGCGGCTATCTTGGTGCCTATTCTGCTCTTGGGCGATTTGACAAATGTCTATGTTCAGGTCATGATAGTGGCTACGGTATGGCTAGGTGTCATAGGCTTTTTGGACGACTATATCAAAGTAGCAAAGAAAAACAAGGAGGGTCTTAAGGGCAGGTTTAAAGTCTTTGGACAGATAGGCCTAGGCCTTATCGTTGGTATCACCATGTGGCAGAGTCCCGATGTTGTTGTCAGCGATAAGATAGACAACATGGCCGATACAACCAACGTCGAATATGTTATTAACCGCATGGGGGGGAGCACTACCTTTGCCACACCATCACACAAGAGCATAGAAACCACCATCCCTTTCGTTAAGGACAATGAGTTTAATTATAGCGAGCTTATTCCCGACAAGTGGAACGATGATTTGGGTTGGCTACTCTATGTGCTGGTTGCAATTTTCATCATCACGGGAGTATCCAACTGTGCCAATCTGACCGACGGACTCGATGGTTTGGCTGCGGGGGTCTCGGCCTCGATAGTGGTCGTGCTGGGTATCTTCGCCTATCTCTCGGGTAATATAATCTATGCCGAGTACCTCGATATAATGTATATCCCAAATAGTGGAGAGCTTGTTGTTTTTGCTGCGGCTTTTGTGGGTGCACTGCTAGGCTTTTTGTGGTACAACTGCTATCCTGCTCAGGTGTTTATGGGAGACACGGGAAGTCTTGCCATAGGTGGTATTATAGCTGTTATGGCTCTTCTGATACGTAAGGAACTTCTGCTTCCTATCCTTTGTGGAGTGTTCTTTGTTGAGGGCTTGTCGGTTATTGCTCAAGTTTCCTACTTCAAATATACTAAACGTCGCTATGGCGAGGGTAGGCGTATATTCTTGATGGCTCCATTGCACCATCACTACCAAAAAAGTGGTTACATTGAAAACAAGATAGTAGTTCGTTTTTGGCTGGTTCAGATTCTGCTTGCAGCCATAACGATAATAACTTTAAAAATACGATAGATGGCAGCAAAGATAGTAATACTAGGTGCAGGTGAGAGCGGCTGTGGTTCGGCTATACTTGCAAAACTCAAGGGTCTAGAGACTTTTGTTTCCGATTTTTCATCTATCTCCCCTAAATATATATCCTTGCTCGAACAGTATGATATAGACTATGAGCAAGGGGGGCACGATTTTGAGCGCGTCTTGCAGGCCGACAAGGTCATAAAATCTCCGGGCATACCCGATAAGGCACCCATAATCAAGGCCCTTAAGGAGAAAAACATACCGATAATTTCGGAGATAGAGTTCGCCAGTGAATATACCTCTGCCAAAACTATATGTATCACAGGCAGCAACGGCAAGACAACTACAACAACCCTTACCTATAACATCCTTCGCGATGCAGGCTACAATGTTGCCGTTGGGGGAAACATAGGCCAGAGCTTTGCCTACTCTGTTGCTACGGGTAGCTATGATTACTATGTGTTAGAGCTTAGTAGCTTTCAGCTTGATGGCTGCTATGATTTTAGAGCCGATGTGGCCGTGTTGATGAACATAACACCCGACCACTTGGATAGATATGACTACCAGTTGCAGAACTATGTAGATAGCAAGTTTCGCGTTGCGCAGAATCAAACTCCAGAGGACAAGCTAATCTTCTGTATAGACGACCCTCTTACCATGGGTAGCAAAGATAAATTCGATGTGCAGGCCTGTCAACTACCTTTCAGTTCTAAGTCTACGCAAGATAGCGGTGCTTATGTCCTTGATGGAATGCTTAATATAAACTGTTGTGGTATCTGCATGAGAATAGATAGCTCAAAGCTTAAAATCGCGGGTATGCACAACCACTATAATGTTATGGCTGCATCTATGGCTGCTCTGAGCGTTGGCGTTAGTCCAGAAGATATAATAAAGAGCGTAGAGGCCTTTGGTGGGGTAGAACATAGACTTGAGTCTGTGGGCTGTGTCGATGGTGTAGAGTATATCAACGACTCTAAGGCCACTAATGTTGACTCTGTGTGGTATGCACTTGATAGCATGACAAAGCCTGTTGTTTGGATCGCTGGTGGTACCGACAAGGGCAATGACTACTCATGCCTTCTGCCGCTTATAGAGGGCAGGGTAAAGGCTCTGGTGTGTATGGGCTTGGATAATAAAAAGCTAGTCGAGTTTTTCTCAGAGCATATCGCCGATGTTGTTAGCACAGATTCTCTAGAAGAGGCCATGTCTAAGGCTGCGTCCTTGGCAGCCTCGGGCGATGCGGTCTTGTTGTCTCCAGCATGTGCCAGCTTTGATTTGTTTAATAACTATGAACACCGCGGAGAGATGTTCAAGCAGTGGGTCACCGATTATAAAACCAAGTAAAGATGAATAATATAGAGGACCTAGAAATTCAGAGTCCCCAAGTTAAGAAAGTAGAGACACCCTCTAAGGTCTTTGAACCTGAGGTGAAGCCTCGAAGATCGCTCTGGGAGACGCTGCTTTATGACCGAATAATGGGCGGTGATAAGGTTCTGTGGATGATAATCTCGATTCTGATTTTCATGTCGGTGTTGGTGGTTTACTCGTCTACGGCATCCTTGGCCTATAATGAGCTTGATGGCGATACATCCTATTTTCTGTTTGACCAGTTGTTCAATCTGAGCTTGGGAGTGATGTTCATGTTCATAGTCTACCTATTTACTTATCGAACCTATGGCCGCCTTGCCGAGTTGTGTGCTGTATTTGCCTTTTTGCTTGTTGTATATGCTCAGATTTGGGGTGTCGAGATTAACGGAGCCTCGCGCTGGGTGCGCATACCAGGCCTTGGGGTGACCTTTCAGCCCTCTGACTTTCTGCGATATAGCCTTGTTTTGTACCTGTGCAAGAAGATGAACCGTATAGGTGACAACTTTGATGATGTCTACCTTCTTCCAAATATGTTCTATACCAAAGGCGCACCCTCAAACAGTTATATAATACAGAAGTATACCATACCTTTGTTGGGCCCTATTGCTGCTTCGTGCCTATTGATTCTTCTTGGTAACCTATCTACGGCCATGATGACTTTCTTTGTGTGCTGTTTGATGTTCTATATGGCGAGGGTTCGTTTACGCGAGATACTAAGGCTGGTGTCTGTGGCTGTTATAGGTGGTGTGTTGCTGATTGCTGTGTTGAATTTGTGTGGTTATGACCGTGCTCAGACATGGATTAATCGAGGAGCCAGCTATGTAGGTATAGAGACAGAAAGCCTAGAGAATAACGAAGATAAGGATTTTCAGAAGGAGCAGGCTCAGGTTACGGTTGCCTCGGGAGGTTTCTTTTGGGGCAAGGGTCCGGGTCAGAGTACCCAGCGCAGCAACCTTCCTCACTCTTATTCTGACTTTGCCTATGCCTTTGTTATAGAGGAGTATGGCGATTTGGTAGCTTTTCTGGTGCTGCTGTTCTATATGTGGCTTTTTGCCCGCTCAAAGATTATCGCACAGAAGCTTGGCTCCCAGTTTTCGTCTATGCTGGTTCTAGGGTTGAGCCTTATGATAACGGTTCAGGCATTGATTAATATGGCGGTTTCTGTGGGGCTTGCTCCCGTCACGGGACAAACCCTGCCACTCATAAGCAAGGGTGGTTCTTCGGTGGTCTTTACGTGTATGGCTCTTGGAATGATATTGAGTCTTAGTCGCGATGCAGACAAGAAAGCTCTTGAGCCTAAGCTTAAAGGAGCATCGGTTATCGAGGATAATCGTATAGTTATAAAGTAACCTAAATAAAACTAAGATGGCGAATAGACAGCTAAGAGTAATACTAAGCGGTGGCGGCACGGGAGGACATATCTATCCTGCTGTTGCTACGGCGCAGGCCCTTGAACGCGCGCTTGGACGTGGGGTCGAGATACTATTTGTGGGTGCTTTGGGCAAGATGGAAATGACCAAGGTCCCTGCCTTGGGTTACAATATAAAGGGGCTTCCTGTGGTTGGCCTCCAGCGCAAGCTGAGCTTGGGAAACCTTAAGCTCCCTTTCAAAATTATAAAAAGCGTTTATGGTGCACAAGCCATAATCAAAGACTTTAAGGCCGATATAGTCGTTGGCTTTGGAGGATATGCTAGTGGGCCAGTTCTGTGGGCTGCTCAGCGATTGGGCATACCAACTGTATTGCAGGAGCAAAACTCCTATGCTGGCCTAACCAATAAGCTGCTTGCGCGCAAGGCAAAAGCAATATGCGTGGCCTACCAGAATATGGATACCTTTTTCGATGCTAACAAGATAATCTATACGGGAAACCCTTTGCGTGGTAGCTTTGGCGAGGAGTCGGGGCTTAGGTCTGAGGCCTTGGATTACTTTGGTTTTAGTGACTCGAAGCCCGTGGTTATGATAGTGGGAGGTTCTCTTGGTTCGCGCACGCTGAATGACACAATGAAGGCCGCCTACGAGGGCTTGGCCAAAAGAGATGATATTCAGGTTATATGGCAAACGGGAGGCTACTATGATAAGGAGATGGAGAACTTTGTGCGTGAGCGTGGTGGCGACTGCGATACAATATGGCGCAAGGCCTTTATCGAGCGCATGGACTATGCCTATGCCGCCAGTGACCTTGTTGTCAGCCGCTCGGGAGCATGCACAATATCAGAGCTTTGCTTGGTTGGCAAACCTACGATTTTTGTACCTTCGCCTAATGTTGCTGAGGACCATCAGACCAAAAATGCCATGGCCTTAAAGTCTGAGGGTGCAGCAGAGATAGTGGCAGATAGTACCTGTGTCGAGAACCTTTGGGGTGTGGTCGAAAAACTTCTTACCGATAAAGAACGACTGTCGGCCATGTCAAAGGCCATAACCTCGCTGGGCATAAGCGACTCGGCAGATAGAATAGTAAATAAGATTTTGGAGATAGTAGAATGAACATAGAAAGAGTATATTTCATAGGAATTGGCGGCATAGGCATGAGTGCCTTGGCTCGTTATTTTATGCACGAGGGTAAGGCGGTTGCAGGCTATGACCGCACACAGACAGAGCTTACTCTAGCCTTAGAGTCTGAGGGAGCTACCGTGTGTTATCAGAGTGGCGAAGAGTTTATCCCTGAGGCTTTTAGGGATAGAGCGACGACGCTTGTTGTCTATACCCCTGCTGTTGCAACTACCCATGCCCAGTACGTTTATTTCGAGCAGAACGGCTTCGAGATAGTCAAACGCTCTAAGATGCTTGGTGTAATAGCTAAAGATAAATATGTGATGGCTGTGGCAGGCACGCACGGCAAGACTTCGACCACCTCTATGTTGGCCTATTTTAATTCTATCTCTAGCACCAGCGGTAGTGGCAGTGCCTTTCTGGGAGGTATAGCCAAGAATTTTAAGAGCAATATGGTGTTGGGCGATGGCGAGCGTTTGGCTGTTGAGGCCGATGAGTTCGACCGCTCATTCTTGCAGCTGTACCCCAATGTGGCTGTTATAACTTCTTGTGATGCCGATCACCTTGACATCTACGGCACGCATGAGGCCGTCAAGCAGGCTTTTGCCAGCTTTGCATCACAGATAAAGGCAGACGGTGCTTTGGTGCTTAAGCAAGGCGTTGAGCTTGATGTTGAGAACAAAGACATAACAATTTATAGATATAGCTACGATGATAGCGCGAGTGACTTCTATGCCACAAATATAAAACCTTTGGAGGGCGGATATTATAACTTTGATATGGTGTCTCCTTTTGGGACTCTGGCCGACTGTCGAGTTGGTATCCCGGGTTGGATTAATGTAGAGAATGCTATTGCTGCGGCAGCCCTGCTGCTGATTTCGGGTTGCCACAAAGATAAACTAAGAGAGGCTATGGCGGGTTTCTCGGGTGTTCTACGTCGATTTGATTTCCATATCAATCGCCCAGATAGAGTGTATATGAACGACTATGCCCATCATCCACGAGAGCTTACGGCAGCCATAACCTCTGTGCGTAAGATGTTCCCAAAGAAGAAACTTACGGTGATGTTCCAGCCCCACCTGTACACCCGCACAAGGGATTTTCATGCCGCTTTCGCAGAGGCTTTGTCGCTGTGCGACGATGTGCTGCTTATGCCTATCTATCCAGCCCGCGAGCTGCCAATAGAGGGGGTTAGTTCGCAGATGATAGCCAAAGATATTACTGTTCCTGTTGCCATAGTTGAGAAGCAGGACGTTTTGAATGTTATTGAGGCTAAGAACCCTGAGCTATTTGTGAGCTTTGGAGCAGGCGATATAGATTGTTTTTGTGATAAAATTGCTGAAAAATTGCAGTAATTTTGTATATTGCAGGCGAACCTAAACTTACAACCAGATAGAATGAAGAAATTACTCGTTCTTACTTTTTTTCTAAGCCTATGGGCTGGCATAATATTTTATATTATCAAGGCCTCTAGCTATCATGAGCAGCGACGTGCAGAGGTTGTCTGCACAAAAGTCGTGGTTCATGTTGAGGATAGTGCCTCTCGCTCCTTCTTGTCGGCTCAGATTGTGCTCGATTTGTTGTCGGAGCATCAGCTGAACCCCTATGGTGTAGAGCGTAATAAGATAGATATACATGCCATAGAGAGCTACTTGCGCGAAGTTATGTATGTTAAGGATGTTGATGTCTATATGAATATGCTTGGCCAGATGCATATAGATCTTGCACAGCGTCGTCCCATGGCTCGCTTTATTGCCGATGGTGGATATGACTTTTATCTTAGTGATGACAATCATATATTACCCATCTCTGAGGATTATGTTGAATATGTGCCAGTGGTAAGTGGAAGTATAGAATTTCCTTTTTCAGCCGATTATGTAGGTGAATTACTATTACAAACTGATAATAAGGGTGAAAAGGTAGAAAAAAAGTTTGCCGAAAGTGATATTTTTTTGAGTAATCTGATTAATTTTGTAAGATATATTGAAAAAGATAAATTTTGGGATACTCAGATAGTACAACTCAACGTCTCTAAAGAGCAGCCTCAAGGCGAGCCAACCATAGAGATAGTACCCCGTATAGGTTCTCATACGATACTTCTGGGTGGTGTTGAGCACTATCAAACTAAGATGCAAAAGATGCGCGACTGCTATGAGTATGGCATGGATACCACAATGTGGAAACACTTTGCCCATCTTGACATTCAGTATTCTGGACAAATAATAGGAATAGAAAAGACGAAATAAAAATAAAAAATATGACAGACGTAGTTTTAGATAAAGAATATATCGCAGCTATCGACCTGGGTAGCAAAAATATAGTGACAGTAGTTGGACTAAAGGACAAAGAAGGCAATGTCGAAATCCTTGGATCCACAGTCACACCATCTGAGGGCATGGAGAATGGCACCGTGCGCAATGTAGAATCCATGGCCATAAGCATTAAACAAAACGTCGAGCAGCTAGAACAACAACTAGGTGTTCGTGTTGAGGCTGTTTATGCAGGTGTCTCAGGCCGATATATCAAGAGCGTACGCCATTCATACTTTGTTTTTGTTAGTAACCGCGATGGAGAGGTTCGCTTCGACGATGTTAAGAAAATCAACGAGAGCATGGATAACATTCAAGTTGGCGAGCGTGAGCGCGTTCTGGACCGTATTCCTCAGCATTACATTATAGACAATCGCGCCGACGAGATGATTACCAACCCTGTGGGTATGTTTGGTCACAAGCTCGAAAATAGCTTTATCTTCGTTGTCGGAGAGAATAGCGTTATCTCTCGTATCGAGAATGCCCTTGGTCGCGTAGGGCTTAAACAAACAAGTCTTTTTGTTAATCCTCTAGTTGCTGCTGAGGCGGTGCTTATGCCTGAGGAGAAGAACGAGGGTGTCATGTTTATGGATATTGGTGCTGGCACAACAGATATCTGTATCTATAAAGATAATATTGCACGTCATGTTGTTAGCTTGCCTATTGGTGGAGCTATGATAAATAAAGACATACAGTCTTATGGCCTTATGGCAAAATATGTCGAAACCTTAAAAGTAGGTCATGGCAGTGCTGTAAGCAAATTGGCCTCTACCGACCACCTGATCCGAATAAAGGGGGTTGCAGCGGGAGACGAGAAGATTATCTCGGCTCAGAACTTATCTGTAATAATCGAGTCTCGCTTGTTGGATATTGTCGAGCTTGCCATGAACGAACTTAAGCGTTCGGGATATGATGGTAAACTTCGTGCAGGTATCGTTATCACTGGAGGAGTATCTCTAACCAAGGATATCGATATACTATTCAAGGAGCATACCAAGATGGCTGTGCGTGTTGCCACTCCAGTCATAAACCTAGTTAAGGAGGGTTCTGAGATTGTCGACGACCCAATTTATTCTACGGCCATAGGTATTCTTCTTAGAGGAGCCAAAGGTAATACTTCGAGCATGGTCAATGCTCCTGTGAGTGAGATTAAAGACGACATTGTCGACGAGCTTCCAGAGCCATCAAAGCGTAAGAAAAAGCAGGGCGGTGGTCTGTTTAGTAAAATCAAAAAGTCGTTTGACAAGATGCTTACGGACATAGACGACAATGTAATCTAGTAGACAACAAGTCGTGATTCAAAATTTTATAGTTTAAAACTATTATCGCAAAAGCAAAAAAGAAGATGGAAGACATAATAAATTTCAATATACCTAAAAAAACTACTGGCGACTCAATCATTATGGTTGTTGGCGTTGGTGGAGGTGGTGGCAATGCCGTAAATCACATGTACGAGCAGGGCATCAAGAACGTATCATTTATGATATGTAACACCGACAAGCAGGCACTTGCCAAAAGCCCTATACAGTGTAAGATTCATCTTGGTGAAAAGCTTACCGAGGGTCTTGGTGCTGGCGACAACCCTGAGAGGGGAAGTAATGCAGCCCGCGAGAGCATAGATCAAATCAAGGCTGTGTTCAAGAGCGAGAACACTAAGATGGTGTTTATCACAGCTGGAATGGGTGGTGGTACAGGTACGGGAGGTTCTCCTGTTATTGCACAGGCAGCCCAAGAGATGGGAATACTTACCGTTGCTATTGTTACCTTGCCGTTTAAGACTGAGGGTCGCCGTAGAGCCGAACAGGCCAAGAAAGGAGTTGAGGAGCTTAAGAAACACGCTGACTCGCTGCTTCTTGTAAACAATGAGAGCATACGAGAGATGTATGGTGATTTGCCTATCACAGAGGCCTTTGGTAGAGCAGATAATATCTTGACTCTTGCAGCCAAGGGTATATCAGAGATTATCATGGAGCCTCATATTGTGAACGTCGACTTTGCTGATGTCAGCACAGTTATGAGAAAGAGTGGCCTTGCGCTTATGGGTTCTGCTCGTTCAGGAGGCTCAGAGCGCGTTACGGCTGTTGCAAATGCAGTTTTGGCGTCGCCACTTTTGAACCACAACGATATTAAAGGAGCAAAAAATATCCTTATCAATATTGCCTTTGGAGAGAAAGAGGTCAGCATGGATGAGGTATGCGACATTATAGATATTATTCAGGATAGAGCAGGTAATGATGCCAACCTTATTTGGGGTACAGGTAAAAACGATGCCCTAGAACTGGATGAAATAGAGCTTACTATTGTCGCAACAGGCTTTGATAAAGCCATGGGCAGTCCAAAACCTAAGAACATAGAGGTTATCGTACCACTAGATAATGTTGTAACTCCTAGTGAGGGATTCTCTGGAGATAGTATTGAGACTGAACCTGAGAGCGGATTCTCTAGCAGTAACGAGAATATAGAGGAGGTTGAACAGCAGAAGACCGCTGTTGACCACATCATAGAGGAGTACTCTCGCACACCAGCATACTTGCGCCGTCGTTCGCGTATGGCTGCCATACCTAAAAAAGCAGTTACCAAATCTAAGATAGATGTTAAGAGCGAAGACAATGCTGCCAGTGTGCAAGAGCAGGATGGTGGTTCACTTTTTGGCAATGACTAATGGTTAGTATTTGCAGTATTATAGGATTTAGTAGCTTTGGCATTTCAGATGTGTGGACATTGGCTATTGTGGCGTGTCTACTTGTTTGCTCGGCCCTTGTGTCGGGTTCCGAAACGGCCTTCTTCTCGCTGTCGCCTCAGAATGTAAATTCTTTGCGCGAGAGCAACTCTCGCTCTGGTAGTGCTGCACTCAAGCTACTATCTATGCAAGACGAGCTGTTGGCTACTATTCTTATAGTCAATAACTTGGTCAATATATGTATTGTTATGCTGCTTAATGCGGTTATCAATACGACCATGGTTTTTGGTGGCGAGCTGATAGAGTTCTTGTTCAAGGTGGTGTTTGTGACTTTTATGTTGCTTCTCTTCGGAGAGATTATGCCTAAGATATTTGCTTCTTACAATGCTCTGCGAGTGGTTAATATCATGTCCTCGCCCTTGCTCGTTTTCAAACGTCTGTTTAACCCCTTTTCCTTTATACTTATAAAGGTGGGTAACAATATCGCCAAGCATAAAAAATCTAACATATCCATAGACCAGCTATCAGATGCTATTGAGATAACTTCGGACCAGAGTGTCGAGGAGAAGAAGATGCTTTCGGGCATCATCCACTTTGTGAATACCGAGGTCGAGGCTATCATGAAATCGCGCCTAGATATTGTCGCCATAGATATAGAGAGCGATATAAGTGAACTTCGACGTACGATTATCGAGTCGGGCTTTTCGCGCATACCCGTTTATGAAGACAATATAGACAATATAAAAGGCATACTCTATGTCAAAGATATGTTGCCGTTTTTGTTTGACGAATCAAAAACCGACTGGGCCAAGCTGATACGCAAGGTCTACTTTATTCCCGAGCGCAAGAAGATTAATGACTTGTTGGAGGAGTTTCAGGATGCTAAGGTACACATGGCCATTGTTGTCGACGAGTATGGCTCGACCTTGGGGCTTGTATCTTTGGAAGATATCCTAGAGGAGATTGTGGGCGAAATATCAGATGAGTCGGATAACGAGCATAAGTTCTATATCAAGATAGACGCCAATACCTATATCTTTGAGGGCAAGACCCATATTAGTGATGTCATTAAAGTGCTGGAGCTTGATGAGGATTATTTTGCTGAGGTTGGTAATAATGCCGATACCATAGCAGGTGTGATGCTTGAGATTAAGCGTGACTTTCTGAAGCAGGGTGAGATGATAAAGTTCGAGAATTTGGAGCTTACCGTTTCTAAGAAGGAGGGCTACCGTATAGATAGCGTCAAGGTGGTAGTTAAATAATCTCGCTGTGGAACAAGTGCTACTCACAAATATTGATTCTAGTTCTGTATTGGCCGTGTGCCCCATTGTTCAGAACTTAGATTGGCTACTCGAACATTCTAATCCACAGCGTAGGAATTATGCTATGGCCATGAAAAGTGATAGACGACGTGTAGAGTGGCTTAGCTGGCAGATGCTCTTGGGGCAGGTTCTGGGAACGGACGAATTTGAGACTAGCTATCGCGCCTCAGGTGCACCTTATATAATAGGGGATGCGCGTCACTTGAGCGTAAGCCATTGCAGGGATTATGTTGCTGTTTTGGTTTCTGATGGAGCTTGTGGCTTGGACATTGAGCTTGGGAGTAGAGATTTCTCTAAGGCCTCCGAACGCTTTGCTGGGGAAGATGTTAAAGATGATTTGGCTCTTGTGTGGAGTGCTAAGGAGACTGTTTACAAGTACTTGGAGGACGATGAGATTGCCATGCTTACGGATATAGTTGTAGATGGCATAGGCGAGTCAGAGATTGATTCTCATGTGGGCGAAGAATGTTATAATCTGAGCTATTTGCGCATGGATAAACTAAATGTTGTTTATTTGTTGAAAAACAAACAAAGCCATTGAAGTTACGATATAAGTAATAACTTTGTGATAGAAATTTAAAACAATGCAATATTCAGCTAACATACATTTTCATCATCACCGACTCTTTATAGGGTAGGCTACATGGTTGTGTGTGTTTTGCAATAAACCATATTGGGCTTATCCTTTTTTGAGGATAAGCCTTTTTTTGTAAATTTAAGAGATAAACGTATTTATGATTAGACTAGCGATTCAGGCCAAGGGCCGCCTAAACGAAGATAGTATGGAGCTACTACGCGAGGTAGGAATCTATATCGAATCTAGCAAGCGCAAGCTGCTAACAGTTAGTAGTAACTTTGACTTAGAGGTGCTTTATCTACGTGATGATGACATTCCACAGGCTGTGGCCATGGGTGTTGCCGATGTAGGTATTGTTGGCCTAAACGAGGTTGAGGAAAAGGGCTTTGATGTAGATGTAGTCCATAAACTTGGCTGGGGTCGTTGCCGTATATCGTTAGCTGTACCTAAGACAGAGAATTATACTGGTCCTGAGTACTTTAATGGCAAACGTATAGCTACTTCTTACCCTAAGATTTTGGCTTCGTTCCTAGAAAAAAATAACGTCAAAGCAGAGATTCACGAGATTGCAGGTTCGGTTGAGGTTGCTCCATCTGTGGGTATGGCCGATGCAATCTTTGATATAGTAAGCTCTGGTGGCACTCTTATCACTAATGGCCTTGCTGAGGTCGAGAAGGTGTTCCACTCAGAGGCTGTGATTATCAGAAATAAAGATATAGACAGCGAGAAGCAACGCTTGTTAGAGCAGATTATCTTCCGCATCGAGTCTGTTGAGCGCAGCCGTGGCATGAAGTACGTGTTACTTAACTTACCAGATGATATGATTTCTAAAGCTGTGGATATTCTTCCTGGCATGAAATCGCCGACCATTCTTCCGTTGGCACAAGAGGGTTGGAGTTCTATGCACGTTGTTATCAACGAACACGAGTTGTGGTGTAAGGTCGAGAAGCTTAAGGCTATCGGTGCCGAGGACATACTAGTCTTGTCTCTAGAGAAAATGATACCATAATGGAAATAATAATAAATCCTAGCCGCGACAAGTGGCCTGTTCTTACTAGCCGTGTGCTGGTCGAGAGGGCATCTATTGCACCACTTGTTTCGGGAATTATAGAACGCGTAAAGCAGGACGGAGATAAGGCTATCTTCGAGTTGCTTAAAGAAATTGACAAGGTAGAGCTTGAGAGCCTGAAGGTTACCGACCAAGAGATAGCGCAGGCGTGCGAGTCTGTGGACCAGTCTCTTAGAGATTCTATTGCGCTTGCAGCGTCTAATATCGAACGCTTTCATGCTGCACAACTGCCTTCTCCCGTAGACTTGGAGACTATGGATGGTGTGCGCTGTGTTCAGCGTGCGGTTCCTATCCAGAGTGTGGGTCTTTATATCCCAGGTGGGTCTGCTCCGCTGTTCTCGACAGTGCTTATGTTGGCTCTGCCAGCAAAGATTGCAGGATGCAAGAAAATAGTTCTGTGTACTCCGCCATCAAAACAGGGTACCATAGCTCCAGCAATACTATATGCTGCTCAGCTTTGCGGTGTAAGTGATATATATAAAGTTGGCGGTGCTCAGGCCGTAGCTGCCATGGCCTATGGCACAGAGAGCATAGCCAAAGTAGATAAGATTTTTGGACCGGGCAATCAGTATGTTACCGAGGCTAAGCAGCAGGTGTCATCTATGCAGGTCGCTGTCGATATGCCAGCAGGTCCTTCAGAGGTGCTTGTTATGGCTGACGATACGGCGTGTGCAGATTATGTAGCTTCAGACTTGTTGTCTCAGGCCGAGCACGGAGCCGATAGTCAGGCTATCTTGGTTTGCCACAGCGAGGAATTTGCTAGTCAGGTTAGCCGATGTGTCGAGGAGCAATGCTCTGCCCTTGAGCGCGCCGATATAGCCACCAAGGCACTAGGCAACTCACGCATTGTGGTTCTTGGTGAGCGCAAGGATAGAATAGACTTTGCCAATGAGTATGCTGCCGAGCACCTTATAATATCTATGTCCGATGCTTGGGATGTTGCCTCAGAGATTACCGCTGCTGGAAGCATCTTTATAGGTAACTATACTCCAGAGAGTGCTGGTGACTATGCTTCGGGCACTAACCATACCTTGCCAACTTATGGCTGGGCACGCTCTTATAGTGGTGTCAATATAGACAGCTTTATGCGTAAGATGACCATACAGGAGATAAGCCGCGATGGTCTTAAGTGCATAGGTCCTGCCATAGAGACTATGGCTACGGCCGAGGGGTTGTCTGCTCACAGAAATGCTGTAACACTTAGATTAAAAGATATTTAGGTTATGAAAATAAAATCTCTTGTACGAAAAAATATAGCTGCGCTTGCACCATATTCTACGGCACGTGACGAATATTCTGGTGGCGAGTTGGGTGTGTTCTTGGATGCAAATGAAAATCCTTATGATAATGGATATAACCGCTATCCTGACCCTCACCAACTTAGACTTAAGAGCGTCATCTCTAAAATCAAAAACGTAGATACTAAGAATATCTTTATAGGCAATGGTAGTGACGAACCTATTGACTTGGTTTATAGGATATTCTGTGAGCCTGGGGTGCACAATGTTGTTTCTATTGCGCCTACTTATGGTATGTATCGCGTTTGTGCCGACATCAATAATGTTGAGATGCGTGAGGTACCTTTGACCGAGGACTTTGGTCTTGACTGCAAGGGATTGCTTGATGCTTGTGATAAAAATACACGAATGATGTTTTTGTGCTCGCCTAATAACCCTACGGGTAATTTGCTTGATGCCGACCAGATGGTTTACTTGATATGCAACTTTGATGGCATTGTGGTCATTGACGAGGCTTATATAGATTTCTCTAGCTGTAATGGCTTTGTTCCTCACTTGGAGCAGTTCCCTAATGTTATTGTGTTGCAGACTTTGTCTAAGGCATGGGGCATGGCGGGCCTGCGCTTGGGACTGGCTTTTGCATCAGAGTATATCGTGGGTCTTATGTCTAAGGTCAAGTACCCTTATAACATAAATGTTGTCACTCAGAAACTTGTCGAGGAGCGTCTTGGGGTCTGTGTCGAGGGTTCTATAAAAGAGATTATCTCTCAGCGTGGGCTTGTTGTAGATCAGCTTTCGCAGATAGAAATTGTACGTCACATATATCATAGCGATTCAAACTTTTTGCTTGTGAGATTCGACGAGCCTAAGAAAGTATATGATGTGCTAGTTGAGAGCGGAATCATAGTTCGCGACCGCTCGAAGGTCAAAGGGTGTGAGGGATGCTTGCGCATTACCATAGGCACGCCAGAAGAAAATGAAAAACTAATAAATATAATAAAAGGGCTATGAAAGGCGCGAATAAACTACTTATTATAGATAGAGATGGAACTCTTATTGTTGAGCCACCTGTTGATTATCAGGTTGATAGCCTGGAGAAACTAGAGTTCTATAAAGGGGCGATAGGTGCTATGAGCCGCATTGCAGAGCTTGATTTCGAGCTTGTTATGGCCACCAATCAAGACGGTCTGGGCACGGATAGCTTCCCTGAGGAGACCTTTCACCCTGCACACAATAAGATGCTTTCGACCTTGCGAGGCGAGGGCGTAGAGTTTGACGATATACTTATTGATATATCTTTCGAGCACGAGAACAAGCCAACGCGCAAGCCGGGTATTGGCATGTTTGGCAAGTACCTTAATGGCGACTATGATATGGCTTCGAGCTATGTTATAGGCGACCGTAAAACAGATGTCATGCTGGCGAAGAATCTAGGTGCAAAGGCCATCTTCATTGCCGACAAGAAAGAGGGCAGCGAGCTGCTGGAGAAAGAGGGCTTGCAGGATGTGTGCGCTCTGATTACCGACAACTGGAACGAGATTTACACTTTCTTGCGCCTTGGCGATAGACGAGTTAGCGTTGAGCGCAACACTAGCGAGACCAAGATTTCACTTACCCTAGACCTTGACGGCGTGGGTAGCTCTCATATATCTACGGGGCTTAATTTCTTTGACCACATGCTGGATCAGATAGTGCACCACGCAGGTATATCACTCAACTTGGAGGTCGATGGAGACCTTAAAGTGGACGAGCACCACACCATGGAGGATGTAGCCATAGTCCTAGGCTCGGCCATAAATCAAGCCTTGGGTAGCAAGCGAGGTATCGCGCGCTATGGTTTTGCACTGCCTATGGACGAGTGCCGAGCTATGGTGCTTATAGACTTTGGAGGACGTATAGACTTTGACTGGAATGTAGAGTTCAATCGCGAGATGATAGGCGATACGGCAACCGAGATGTTCAAGCATTTCTTCAAGAGCTTCTGCTCTGCCGCAAATTGCAACCTCCATATTTCGGCCACAGGTGAGAACGAACACCACAAAATAGAGGGCGTATTTAAGGCCTTTGCCAGAGCACTTAGGGCGGCAGTGTCGCGCACTGGCTTCGGTTTTGAATTGCCAAGTAGTAAAGGAATTTTATAAGATTATGATAGCAGTAGTAGATTATGATACTGGCAACCTTCGCTCTGTTGCCAACGCTTTGAGTCGATTGGGCGCGGAGTTTAAGGTTACGGACAACCACAAGGAGATACTTGATGCCGAGCGTGTATTGTTGCCTGGTGTTGGTGAGGCTTATACGGCCATGTGTAAGCTCCATGAGCGCGGTTTGGCCGAGCTTATACCTCGACTAACCCAGCCCGTTTTGGGCATCTGCATAGGCGTCCAGCTTATGTGCAAGAGTAGCGAGGAGGGCAATGCCGAGTGTTTGGGTATCTTTGACAGTGATGTTAGACGCTTTAAATTTGACGAGGGCACAAACCTTAAAGTCCCACAGATGGGATGGAATAGCATAGAGCAACTCAAATCTCCTTTGTTCGATGGATTGGATGAGGGCAGCTATGTTTATTATGTTCACTCGTTTGCTCCCGAGTTGTGCTCGCAGACTATTGCTGTAACAAATTATGGTTTGGATTATAGCGCGGCACTCTCTCGCGACAACTTCTATGGAACACAGTTCCACCCTGAGAAGAGTGGCGATATAGGTTCTAAAATACTTGAAAACTTCTTGAAAATATGATAACGATAATTCCTGCAATAGATATAATCGATGGTGAGTGCGTGCGCCTTACCTGTGGAGACTATAACGCCAAGAGCAGCTACTATAAAGACCCGCTGGAGGTGGCATTGAAATACGAGGACTGCGGCCTTAAGAGACTGCACCTTGTTGACCTTGATGGTGCTAAGGCTCAGCAGCCTAAGAACTTGAAGGTGCTTGAGCGCATAGCAAGTTCAACCAGCCTTGAGCTTCAGTATGGTGGAGGTATCAAAAGCGACGAGGCTCTGTCTAGCGTGTTTGATGCTGGTGCCATGCGCGCAATATGTGGTAGTATAGCGGTCAAAGAACCACAGAAGTTTGAACAGTGGTTGACTAAATTCGGTGCCGAGCATATCATTTTGGGTGCAGATACCAGAGATGGCAAGATAGCTATCAACGGCTGGTTAGAATCATCAGAAGTTGGGGTCGAGGAGCTTATCTCTCGCTTTGCTGGCTTTGGTCTTAGTCAGGTTATCTGTACCGATATTGCTAAGGACGGCATGTTGCAAGGTCCATCAACCGAGCTTTATGTCTACCTACAAAATATATTCCCTGATATAGATATTACTGTCAGCGGTGGTCTCGATTTGGTGAGGATTCACG
>JAWXTS010000006.1:0-40999 GCA_044433305.1 Rikenellaceae bacterium
TCGCCTTGTCCGACAGCCCCTTAAGTTTGATTAACAAGGATGAGATTTGGGGCTTCGTGAAACCATCTTAAACCGGAGCGTACTAAAGGTACGTGAGGATTTGAGATGTGAGGGAAGTGACAAATATCGCCTTGATAATCGAACTTCCTACAAGTTTGATAGGACCGACACTATATCAAACACAACCTCTCTGCACTCATCCTCCGAAATAGTAAGTGGCGGCGCAATGCGGAATGCCTTGTCATAGAACAAGAACCACTCGGTGATATACCCTGCCTCGACAAGTGCCCACACCACCTTCTCGGCTAGTGCAGCATCGCCCAAATCAATGGCCATGATAAGACCTGCACGCCTAACTTCCTTGACCACGGGCAACACCTTAAGTGCATCTTCAAATATAGCTCCCTTGGCCTCTACTTGTGCAGTAAGTTCGTTATCCAAGATATAATCTAGGGCCGCCATGCCAGCAGCACAACATACGGGATGACCTCCAAAAGTTGTTATATGGCCCAGCACAGGGTTGTTCTTAAGTGTGCTCATAATCTCATCTGAGCTGATAAAAGCGGCCAGCGGCATACCTCCACCAAAGGCTTTGGCCGTGCACAGAATATCTGGCACCACACCCTCCTGCATAAATCTGAAAGGCGCGCCTGTACGGAAGAAGCCAACCTGAATCTCGTCAAAGATAAGCAACGCTCCCACCTCAGAGCATCTCTCACGCAGAGCCTGCAAGTATCCCTTTGGCGGAATAATAATTCCTCCCTCGCCCTGAATAGGCTCGACAACAACGCATGCCGTGCGCTCGGTTATCGCTTCTATATCGCTGAACTCACCATAGCTAAGTTGCTTAACATCAGGTAACAAGGGCCTAAAGGCATAGCGAAAGTCCTCGCCCCCCATAAGGCTCAACGCACCATGAGTGCTACCATGGTAGGCATTCTTAAACGAAATCATCTCGGTTCGAGCGGTAAACCTCTTGGCTAGCTTCATAGCTCCTTCTATGGCTTCGCTGCCCGTAGAAACAAAGTAGACGCTATCCAAGCCCTCGGGCAACAACGAGGTTATCTTCTGGGCATACTTAACCTGAGGAGTCTGCACATACTCGCCATAAACCATAAGGTGCATATAGTCCTTGACCTGCTCACACACAGCATCAACGACAGCCGAATTACCATGACCTACATTGCTGACCGACACGCCAGAAATAAGGTCCACATAGCGTTTACCCTCTGGCGAATAAAGGTAGATGCCCTCGGCACGCGACACCTCAACGCCTATTGGATTGTCTGAGGTCTGGCCTACATGTTCAAAAAAAAGTTGTCTTAAGAGTGTCATGGCATTCGTTTTAATATATTTTCAGAGTCTTTAACACTCTGCATCAACCAACGGTAAGTAAGTTCGGATAGTCGTAGCGGCTCTAGCTGCCACACAGCATCTGAGCTTTTGAGCCTTGTAGTGAGGTTGTAAAGTAGTATCGACGCCGAGGCCGAAACATTAAGGCTCTCGACCATGCCACACATGGGTATGCGAACAAACTCGTCGGCCTCATTCATAACATCCTCGCTTATGCCCTGACGCTCGGTGCCAAAGAACAAAGCGAAAGGTCCCGCCTCGACATCAAAGCTTTCGGGAGTTCTATCGTCCAGATGTGGCGATGTAGCCACAATGCGATAGCCATCCGCGCGCAACTGAGCGATAAGCTCAACCGCATTACCATGATGGTTTATATCGACCCACTTGTCCGAGCCTTTGACTATATTTTCGTTAGGAGTAAATTTACAAAGATTCTCAACACTGTGTATCACACCCACACCAAAAGCCTCACAGCTACGAACCAAGGCACTAGCATTCTGAGAATGGAAGGTGTTCTCAACACAGAGCGTAACGTATTCTGTTCTCTGCATGGCAGCATCGCGCAAGGTGGCAAACCGCTCAGCAGTCATAAAAGTAGAGAGGTAGTCTATACGTTTATCATACCACTCTTTATCATGTTCAATATTTCTCATCTATCTATACTTGCCGTCCTCTTCAAGCAGCTTCAAATAGCTTATATAACGGCTCTCGCTTATATAACCACGCGCAATAGCCTCCTTGACAGCACAATCAGGCTCATGGGTATGAATACAATTATAGTAGGCACACTCGGGAGCGTATCTAAACAAATCGGGGAAGTAACGGCAAATCTCGTCACGCTCGACACCCACAAGTCCAAAACCGCGAACCCCCGGACTATCAATAATATAACCTCCACTACTCAGTGGATACATCTGGGCAAAGGTTGTCGTGTGGCGACCCTTGTTGTGCGAATCAGAAACATGTCCTGTGCGAACATCAAGCTCTGGCTCCAACAAGTTTACCATAGACGATTTACCAACGCCTGAGTTACCAGCAAAGAGCGTGGTCTTATCATGTATCAACTCACGCAGCTCATCAAGGCCCTCTCCCGTGACACACGAGATAGGCAACACCTCATAACCTGCACTGTTGTATATGTCTGTAAAGGTAGCTATGGCATCCTTATCGTCATACAAGTCTGACTTATTAAGCACGATTACCGCAGGGATATGATACACCTCGGCCGTAACCAACATGCGGTCCAAGAACTCAAAATTTATTGGTGGCGAAAACAGAGTAACAACAGGGCACAACAAGTCTATATTAGCAGCTATGACATGGCTCTCCTTAGATAGATTTGAGGCGCGGCGGATAAGGTAATTACGCCTTGGCAACACATCAGATATTACACCAACGCCTTCCTCTACATCCATCTCATAGGCCACCTTGTCACCAACGGCAATAGGGTTGGTCGAACGACTATTGTTAAGCCTCATGCGCCCCTTAGCGCGGCATTCGACAATATCGCCCCCCTGATCGCTATTAACCAGATACCAACTACCTGTGCTCTTTATGACTGTTCCTGTTTTTGACATACAATAATTTTAAGCTATACTATGATTCCAAGTGTTCCATATACACATCCTTGGCCTGCTCGATATAAGGAAATATACTTTCGGCAAAAGGCTCTAGGTATTCACAACACTGAGAATTTTCGAAACTCGAAGGTTTAATCCACTGATTCTTGGCATTCAGCGGTATAAATAAATTTAAGATTAGACTCAAGACCAAGGCTGTTTTAAGAATAGATACTATGCAGCCTCCTATTCTATCAAAGAGACCCAATCCCGTAAAATCTATAACAAGTCGTACCAAACGACATGCCATAAACATTAAAAGCACGACGGCTATAAGCAGGAGGACGAATCCCCCAACTTTAGCCGTCGTGTTATCAAAACCTAACCACAGTCCTAGCTTCTCGCCAAATCTAGAGGCGAGCCACACTCCTACCAACAATGAAACTATGCTGCCAAGTTCTAGAAGAAGCCCATTCTTAAATCCTCGGTAAAGAGCATACCCCAAGAAAACCAAACATATTATATCTATGATATTCATAAACGGCAATCTAGGAATTTGAGCTACGCACATAAATGCGTAACAGGTTAGTATTATTCTTTAATCTTCGCGCTCAAGAACTCTCTATTCAAGCGTGCAATATGCGCAATAGAGATACCCTTAGGGCACTGAGCCTCGCAAGCACCTGTGTTTGTACAAGCACCAAAGCCCAACTCATCCATCTTGGCAACCATAGCATTGGCACGGCGAGCACCCTCGACACGTCCCTGAGGCAACAACGCCAAAGATGATACACGAGCCGAAACGAACAACATCGCAGAACCATTCTTACATGTTGCAGCACAAGCTCCACAGCCAATACATGATGCAGCATCCATGCTCTCCTCAGCCTCTGGCTTTGGAATAGGAATGCAGTTTGCATCTGGAACACCACCTGTATTAACTGACACATAGCCACCAGCCTGAAGAATCTTGTCATAAGCCGTACGGTCAACAACAAGGTCTTTGATTACTGGGAATGCACGTGAACGCCATGGCTCAATGATGATAGTTTGACCATCTTTGAACTTACGCATGTGCAGCTGACAAGTTGTAATATCCTCGTCTGGTCCATGTGCGTGACCGTTGATATGCAATGAACACATACCACAGATACCCTCACGACAGTCGTGATCAAAAGCGATAGGCTCTTTATTTGCGTTAATAAGGTCGTTATTCAATATATCTAGCATCTCTAGGAAAGAGCTATCTGGCGAAATATTTTCAACTTTAAAGGTTTCGAAGCTACCTTTGGTTTTGGCATCTTTCTGACGCCATATTTTCAATGTTAGATTCATATCTTTAATCTTTTTATTCTTTATAGTTACGTTGCGCCAAATGTATAGCCTCAAATTTCAGCTCTTCCTTAATAAGCTCTGGCTCTTTGTCATCGCCTTTGTAATCCCAAACCGCAACATAAGTGTAGTTCTCATCGTCACGTAGTGCCTCGCCCTCTGGAGTCTGGTACTCATCACGGAAGTGACCACCACAAGACTCATTACGGTCAAGACCATCGCGTGCCATAAGCTCGCCTAGCTCGAAGAAGTCTGCAACACGCAATGCTTTCTCTAGCTCTTGGTTGAACTCATCGGCCTTACCCATAACACGAACATCCTTCCAGAACTCTTTGCGCAAAGCCTGAATCTCAACGATGGCTTTCTCCAAAGACTCTTTTGTGCGGGCCATACCAACGTTGTCCCACATTATGTTACCTAGTTTTTTGTATAGGTCGTCAACAGACTGATTTCCTTTGATAGAAAGCAACTTGTTGATTCTGTCTTTAACATCTTTCTCTGCCTGCTCAAACTCAGCACTTGTAGTGTCTACCTTTGGAGATTGAATCTCGTGAGATAGGAAGTCGCCGATTGTATAAGGAAGTACGAAGTATCCATCTGCAAGACCCTGCATCAAAGCTGATGCACCTAGACGGTTGGCACCGTGGTCAGAGAAGTTAGCCTCGCCAATAGCATACAAACCAGGGACAGTAGTCATAAGGTTGTAGTCAACCCAAATACCACCCATAGTATAGTGAACCGCAGGATAAATCATCATTGGCTCTTGGTAAGGATTCACATCTGTGATTTTCTCATACATCTGGAATAGGTTACCATAACGCTCTTTGATAACGTCTTGACCTAGTCGCTCGATAGCTGTCGAGAAGTCTAGGTAAACAGCAAGTCCTGTTTCGTTAACACCAAAGCCTGCATCACAACGCTCCTTAGCAGCACGAGAGGCCACATCACGAGGAACAAGGTTACCGAAGGCTGGATAGCGACGCTCTAGATAGTAGTCACGATCTTGCTCAGGAATAGCCGAAGCTTTGATTTGTTTCTTCTGAAGTTTCTCTACGTCCTCTTTTTTCTTAGGAACCCAGATACGTCCATCATTACGAAGCGACTCTGACATAAGAGTCAACTTACTTTGTTGTGTTCCGTGAACTGGAATACAAGTAGGGTGAATCTGAGTGAAGCAAGGGTTTGCAAAGCACGCGCCCTTTTTATATACTTGCCATGCAGCCGAACCATTAGAGTTCATAGCATTTGTAGACAAGAAGAAAGCGTTGCCATAACCACCAGAGGCTATAACAACTGCGTGAGCACCAAAACGCTCTATATCACCAGTAACAAGGTTACGAGCTATGATACCACGAGCTTTGCCATCTACGATAACCACATCAAGCATCTCATAGCGTGAGTAGCTCTCAACAGAACCCATAGCGATTTGGCGGTTAAGCGCGGCATAAGCACCTAGAAGAAGCTGCTGACCAGTCTGGCCACGTGCATAGAAAGTACGTGACACCTGAGCACCACCGAAAGAACGGTTAGCTAGTAGGCCACCATAGTCGCGAGCAAAAGGAACACCCTGAGCCACACATTGGTCGATAATGCTGTTTGACACCTCTGCCAAACGATATACGTTTGCCTCACGTGCTCTATAATCACCACCCTTGATAGTATCGTAGAAAAGGCGGAAGATAGAGTCATTATCGTTTTGATAGTTCTTTGCTGCATTGATACCTCCCTGAGCGGCGATACTGTGCGCGCGACGTGGAGAATCTGAGATGCAGAATATTTTTACGTTGTAACCAAGCTCGCCAAGGCTAGCAGCAGCAGAAGCACCACCTAGACCTGTACCGATAACAATAACATCTAACTTGCGCTTGTTGGCAGGGCTAACAACTTTTATCTCTGATTTATGTTTGAACCATTTCTGAGCCAATGGCCCTTCAGGAATCTTAGAATCTAACTTTACCATATATTTTAGTATTTTACGGTTACTTTATTAAATTAGCACGCTGCGCCACAAAGGCTTCTTAGGTAGAACACTACAACCACAACTGCAAAAGCTAGGCAGATAACAGTAGCAACTAGCTTAGCGATACATTGTAGGCGTGGAAGCCATATTTGGTTACCCCAGCCTAGTGATTGGAATGCACTCCAAAAACCGTGAGTAAGGTGGAACCAGATAGCCACAAACCACACTAGATATACTAGGCAGTACAATGGGTTGCTAAAATGGATAGCGATAAGTTCAGCTCCGCTAACTGGAGATGTGCCTAGAGAGTTTACATGGCCACCCATAAGCTCTACTAACTGCATATTATACCAGAAGTTGAACAAATGGATAAGCAATCCGCAAACGATAATAACGCCTAGAACGAACATGTTGCGCGAAGCCCAAGAAACATCCTTTGGAGTCTCTAGCACTGCATAACGCTCTTTACCACGAGCTTTGATGTTGCCCATAGTCAATATGAAAGCATAAACAAAGTGGATAATTGTTCCAGCGGCTAGCACAGCGGTAGCTGCAAGAGCATACCAGTTGGCACCTAGAAATTCACAGATTGCATCATAGGCATCTGCCGAAAAAACTGCCACCAAGTTCATAGAGGCATGAAAAAGTAAAAACAAGATTAAAAAGGCTCCAGAGAGACTCATAATAAGTTTTCTACCGATTGAAGAGCTAAACAAATTACTCATAAAAATTTTTGATTTAGTTTACTACCTACAAAGGTATCTCATTGTTTCTAAAATAACAAAGATTAGGTATATTTTTTAACACCCTTTACAAATTTAACTATAAAAACTAATCCTTTATGGCTATATTCCTAATCAGCCAGCATATATTCTGGCACTATGGTTACAGTTGTCATATCGCGAGCATCGGCTACGATGGCCTCAATAATATTGCGGCCCCTAACCAACTCGACATTCTCGAACACAAAGACGCCATTCTTACCGTCACTAAAGCCAATACTAAAGCCATTGACCTTTAGCTCTACATTATCCGAGTTTGAATATACTGTGATTGTCTGAGTCGATTCACTGCGGTGGTCATTTCTGCGTTCGGTGATATACACAAATGGAGTTTTTGTATTCCAATTCGCCTTATAGAAATAGTAGGCGTCCTTAGGGTACTTTCTGTCGAAGGTCACAAGGCCCATATCATCGATGCCATTATCTTGTCCTCGACTGCGACCCGTAGCTCCAAAATCAAACATATAGTTCACAAACCAACCCCAGACTACCTTTGAAGGGCTAGAGATATAAGGATACATAGTTTCGTGGAAGTGCTTTTGCCAGTTCTCTGGATGCCATGAGCCGTCATGTTTAGGCTGGTGCAGGCTGCTGGCTTGATGATAAATAGAACCTCCCGCGCCATAGCTTGAAGCCGAAAGTAACTTACCACTCCACTGTTTACCAAAGCGTTCGAGCCACACACTTATATCATCAACACTGCCTGTAACCCATCCATAACCATGGCTCCAGCTTACAACATCGGTGATGAAGTTGATGTCGCCATCTTGGTTGCTAGAGCATGCCGTAAGACGGTAAGGGTCTTCTTTCTTGGCCAAAGCCTCCAGCTCCTTGATGTATGGAATAGGGCTATCGCCACTGATAGTCATATCTGAGAATATACCCCACATGACTATCGAGCAGTAGTTATAATTTTGGCGAATAATCTCTGACAACATCTCTTTACCATTATTCTTAAAATCAGTAGTATTCACAAAGCCACGGTCTGTCATATATGCTGGGCCAACAAATGGTATGTCGCTCCACACAAGCAATCCTCTTCTGTCACACTCTTGGTAGAAGTACTGGCTCTGAGGCATGCCGCACACCTTGACAAAGGTCGCTCCCATGTCACATATAATATCTAGGTCCTCACGTATCTGATAGTTGGTAACGGCTACTCCCACCTCGGCCCTATCGCTCTGCATGGCCACACCCTTAACTGGGTAGGGTTCGCCATTAAGCATAAAGCCATTGATGGCATCTACACTAAAGCTGCGAAGGCCAACCATCAGCTCCAAAGAATCCTTAACCTGAGCATCCTCATAGAGCTTGAACCTCATTGTATAGCGGTAAGGGTCTTCGACACCCTGCCATAGGCGTGGCGAAAGAATCTCTAGCGGCATTGTCGCCTGCGAGGTAGTATTATCTAGTTTAAGTTTCTGCGTTGCCTGTGCAACAGTATCCCCTGCCTCACCAATAACAAAGGCACTTACAGAGAGGTTGCCTCGCGAGCTGCTCTTAACATTAATCTCGGCATCAACCTGAGCTTTTTCCTTTGTGATATCCTTTTGCTTGATATACACTCCATCCGAGGCCATATCAGTAACCATGAAGTGCGTAGGCTCGGCTATTATAAGCTCTACGTCGCGATAGAGACCTCCATAGACCGTGGCAAGACCTGCCGTAGGCATAACATCTAGGCTCTGAGAGTTGTTGACAGTAACCCATAAGTAGCTAGGCAGACCATATTTGACATAGTTGGTAATGTCAAAAACAAAGGCTGTCGAACCGCCAACATGTTGTCCCACATAGCGGTTATCAACAAATAAGGTAGCCTTGGTTCCTGCACCATAGAACTTGAGGTATATCTTCTTGCCGCGCAAAGAATCGGGCAGAGTTATCTTACGCATATAATTGCCTATACCACGAAAGTAGTCTTTCTTACCCATAAGGGCATCCGAGTTCCACGTATGTGGCAACTTGACCAATACTGCTGCATCGCTGGTTGTCTCAATATTGCTAAAGAACTGCCAGTCACGATTAAGGTTCACAATCTCAATACTGTGAGCTACGCTACACAGCATCATAAACACCAATCCAAAAAGTATTTTCTTCATATTATTTTATTTTATTACACAAAACTAGGCTCACCCACAAGTGACCCTACAACATCCATGGCCTTACTTACCTGCTCTTTATCGCCACAGATTATTAATGAAACACCACCTTCGGCACCAGAGAGTCCTCCCTTGGCTGCAAGGCATACATCCACCGGGGCAAACTCCTTGATGGCCTCAACCTCGGTATATATCTCACTCTGGCAAGTAACATCCATAGGCACGGTCTCCATTGAGCACTGCCCCGAAGATATGAATCCTGCATACTCGAATAAGTCTGCCGAACAGTCTTTCTCCAAACCAACAGGCGTCACCCAACGGCCCTTGCCTTTTTTGATTCGTGCAACAGTACCTCCATCAGGGGCACCTATACATATTCCTGCCTGAGACTTGCTATAATTTATAAGGTTAGCACCCTTGAATATTATATCTTGCTCATCCATTTTTGCTATGGCCTCCACAAGCGGCATATCAACCACCACTCCATCAATAAGAACAATATCGTTGGATTTATCTAGTCCTAGAGCAAAATCTTCACTGCCCTTAGGAATAATCTTGCCCGTAACGAAAGAGCCGCGCGGATTATCATAACCCACAAATTCTTCAGCTATATAGGTATTTGTAGAGCCTCTGGTTATTACAACTATACCTTTATTCAATCTATCCTGCACATCTTTATTACAGCGCAAGCCTTTGGCTATAAGCCTCTTGCTCTGAGCAACTGTAAGGCGGACGGTGCTTATAAGTTCATATTTAGATTCCATAATGTCATCATTTTTGCATATAGCTACATGGCGAATATGGCTTAAGATTTGCCCAGCACAAGCAGCTAATTTGTTATTAATAGCAAAGATAACGCAATTATATTAGAAAAATTTATCACTATCAAAAAAAATAACTACCTTTGGGCTCGAATATTCTTCTGGATTTAGGAAGAAGACAATAAGTTGAACCAATTTTTGCACTCTATGGATGGTGTCTCGCAAGACAATAGCAGCAGTATCGTATCTGAATACCATTCCTTTTATATATGGTATTAGTCACGGGGATCAAAATCTCTGTGCCGAATTTCTATTGTCTCCACCCTCAGGCTGCACATCTGCTTTCAGCAGCAACCAATGCGACATCGCACTTGTTCCAGTAGCCGCCATACCAACCCTAAACAACAAACGTATACTAAGTCGTTTCTGCATCGGTGCAAGCGGCAAGGTACGCAGTGTGGCCCTGCTTAGCAACACCCCCCTAGACAAGATTTCTAAGATTTACCTAGACCCCCATTCTCAGTCTTCTGTGCTTTTGGTGCGCATACTTGCATCTAAACACTGGAACATAGAACCTACATGGCTTCCCATAACTGATTTTGAAACCATAAATCCTAGCGACAAGGAATCTGCATGGGTACTCATAGGCGACAAGGTTTTTGACTACGAAGATAAGTTTGAATACAACTACGACTTGGCACACCAATGGCAACAAATGACGGGTCTACCCTTCACCTTTGCCGTGTGGGTAGCAAACAAAGACGTAGACCAACAATACACCCACCTGCTAGAACAATCCCTAGAATATGGCATAGGCAACATCCCCGCGGCCTTGGCTTGCTCGCGCTTTGCAGATAAACAATATGCCCTAGACTACCTTTCTAATAATATAGACTACATCTTTGACGAGCAGAAGAAAGCCGCCATGGAGCTATTTTGGGAAGAAGGGATGCGAATAAAACCGCTCATAAACCCCGGCTGAAGAGGTTAAATTTTCTCAAACGAAGATTTGAACCCAGTCAATTTAGTGTTTAACGGTAAAAAAACAGAGCTATGATAACTATCTACCTCAAACAATATAACAAGATTGTTCGCAACGCCGACATAAAACTTTTTGATGACCTTGGTTATGACGACATCATATGGGTTGACTTGTTGAGTCCAACCATCAAAGAACAAAAGGCCATAGAAGATTACATGGAGATAAACCTCCAAACTAGACAGCAGGTCGAGGAAATCGAGAGTACATCAAAGTATTCTGAAACAGAGAATAGCATTATCTGTAACAGTAACTTCTTTATATCTGAGAACAGCAACTTCAATATCGAAGCTGTATCATTTATAGTGTGCGAGGGAATACTTATATCGGTGCGCCAGCGCGAGTTCCACTCTTTTAGCGAGGCAGCAAAACGCTTTCAGATGAACTACAAGGCCTACCCAACGGGCTACCACCTACTTATATCTATACTTGAGGTGCGCATTGACTACGATGCCGACCTTGTTGAGGCTATGAGTAAGCAGATTGCCGCACTAAGCAAGCGCATAAGTTTGAGCGACAGCGTAGACAAAGAGATACTCAAGAACATCAGCCACCTGCAAGAAAGCAACATGTCCATTCGAGAGAATATCTTCGACCGCCAGCGTGTGCTTTCGGGCATCCTGCGCTCTGAGCGTTTCCCTAACGACATCTACCCTCGATTGTCTCTGATGATCAAGGACGTCAACTCTCTGATTAACCATGCCGATTTCGGCTCTGAGCGTCTAGACTACATACAAGATACCGCGCTTGGTCTTATCAATATAGAGCAGAGCAATGTCACTAAGATATTCACCGTGGCATCTCTATTCTTCTTGCCACCGACTATGATTGCGAGCATCTATGGCATGAACTTCAAGTATATGCCCGAGACCAACTGGGAGTATGGCTACCCATTCGCCATAGGGCTTATGGTGCTTCTATCTCTGATAACCTACCTGTTCTTCCGCTGGAAAAAGTGGTTGTAAAAACAAAAGCCTGACTATCAAACGTTAGTCGGACATTTTCGCTTCATTATTTATTTAGCAATCACTAAGATGCGAGGATTGCTAAATAACAGATAGTCGATGTTTTAAGTTATTAGAGTCGTCCTAACAGACTTTTGGCTCTTCTTTTTGTGCGTCCAATTAATCCCAAAGGTTTGTTCTCAATATTGCTAATAAGTCTCAAGGCTTCACTTTCTTCTTCCGTGGTGGTGAACACTTCAAAAATTATCGGTTTATCAAGAATCTCTGGTGTAATAAATCGTTCATATACGGCATTAAATTCATCCTTATTTGATGCCGTAATATATTCATAACCTAGATTCTGAGCTAAATTCTTAACTAGTTCTGGTGATTTATTACCATGGTGTCCTGCTGCTGCTATATACACATCTGTATCATCTCCAAATTTTGTTGCATAATGACCACTGTTTCTAAACTCTACAGCTTTGCCATTATTTACAAGTAAAATACGAATTCTATTTGGAGTATGTCTATTGCCAATTACATTCAGATCATAAAAGAATGCAAGATCTCCTGTGACCAAATAATACAGTCGATCGTTAAATGCAAGCGATGCCCCGATTAATGTGGACGTACATCCATCAATACCAAAACCACCTGTGTTGCTTGACGATGTAACCGATAATGGCAATTCGAACATATTCCATGCTCTTAGTGAGTTTAGTATAGCAAAATGAATTGTGGAATTCTCAGGAATAAGAGCTGCTAGTTTTGAAGCCATCCAAATATTTGAGAATGGGATATCAGGTATTTTGCTACGCAACAATGATAATGCATTTGTACATTCTTCGTAAAATGAACTAGATGTTCTCGTTGATGTACCATAATGATTAAAGAAATATTCTTCCTCCATTTCAAAGATATATGCGAGCTTTCTAAACCTGTCTCTAATCTGCCCATCAGGACTTACTCGCCAAACAACTTTAGGTCGCATGTCTAGAGTTAGATAGTCTCCCGAAATCTCGCCTATACTAATCAGAGTATCGGGAGTGTATTCTTTTAATCGTCCAGGTTGTGATGCTAGAATAGATAGCAGTACCGCAAACCTCCCTTTATATCCACTAGTGTGATCTTTAATTACAATAGCATTATGAGAGGCACAGAACTTATCAATAGCTATGGTCAGCTTATCTGACATAGACCTATGGCGTCCAACAAAAATTGCGATTCGTCCATCAGGCAAAGTAGGGAACTCATCAAATGGCGTAATGCGCTCAATTTTTCTATACTTAGGTAATTCAATAACACTGAAATCTGAACTATAACACGTCTGCAAATTAATGTGTACAGGGCCTCCACCATCGCGTTTACTTTCCAAAATAGCATTATTAACCTTTATCTCACAATCCCATATATCATCGTTACTACGCACAACGGGTAATGTTGTGCTATATCGTACCGTATCTGATGGAGGAGTACTTCTATCGGTTACTTGCGCAATGTTGTGCCCTAATTCATTAATAAGTCGAGATGACGTAACGGCAATAACTGGCAGCTTACTATAATAGGCCTCCGTAAGACCTGGCATATAATTTCGAGATGACGTTGCTCCTGTACAACTCAACACAACAGCCTCCCCAGACTCTGAGGCAAGACCACAAGCCATATATGCGGCCGAACGTTCATCAACACATGAATATACCTCAAAATAACTATCTTGTTGGACACTTGCGGCAAAGCAAATATTTGTCGCTCCAGGGGAGATAATAACTTTCTTTATTTCGTGCTGTTTTAATAGCGACATTACTATTTGCGCATTCTTTTCTTCAGTATAATTAGTTGTCATGTAATTAATAATTATTATTCAAATTTTATACTAGAATTCATATACGAAGTCATCATAACTAATAATCCCTGAGCCTCCTGTCGTGTAGACAATATCTCCTACGATCGTTCTCCCCAATGAACTCACTAATATTACGGCCATATTTGCAATCTCTTCAGGCAAGGCATATCTCACGCGCTGTGGAAGAGACAAAAACAAAGCTAACAAATTAATCTTAATTCAGCAAATACATTTTGGGAAGAACGTCAATTTAACACGTATAAAGTTCATAGCAATATTTTGGCGTGCTCTGTTTAAGGCTCCTAACTACCCGACAGAAGTTCAAACACCCCTCGATTATAGGGTAATCGGCCCTAATTATTCAGCGTAAAAGTGAGTGCCTTGATGAAATCGCCTCGCCAATAATAGAAAAAATACACCCCAGACAACGCCCCGATTAAAGGGAATGTCTGAGGTGTATTCTTTTTTGTAGCATATCATGTAGGATTCGTGCTTTTGCCAATATATACACATTGACTAACAGCAAGCTACGCCCAAAGGCAGCTAACCAAAATTAGTCAGGCTTTTTTACTCATCCTTATCAAGCAGTTCTTACTTCAAAAGTTTGTTGGTTTGAGTGTCGGGGAAAATAACTTTTGGCTCGAAGGTAGAGGCCTCCTCGGGAGTCATCTGTGCATAGGCGATGATAATCACAATATCACCAACTAGAACCTTGCGTGCAGCAGGGCCATTAAGGCAGATGCCACCCGCACCGCGCTCACCCTTGATTACATAGGTCTCGAAACGCTCGCCGTTGTTGACGTCTACGATTTGTACTTTCTCGCCAACGATAAGACCTGCCGCCTCGATAAGCTCAGGGTCTATGGTTATGCTACCTACATAATTTATATCTGATTGAGTAACTGTTACTCTATGTATTTTTGACTTTAAAACTTCTATCAACATAATGTTAGAATTTAATGTTATCTATTAATCTTATTTCACCAGCATAGACTGCTATACAGCCTCGCTTGTTGCAAGCACAATCAAAGCTCGAAACATCCTCGAAGCTATCTGCATTAACAATCTCGAAGTATTCAACCTCCAACAGTTTGCTGCTATTAATGGTCTCTAGGACATATTTTTTCACTGTTTCGATGTCCTGTGTCTTAGACATCTCAGTTGCCTCGCTAAGAGTTTTATATATCAAAGGGGCAATCTCTAGGTGCTCTGGCTTAAGCAAGGTGTTGCGTGAGCTTAGGGCAAGGCCACTTTCGGCTCTGATTATTGGGCAACCCACAATCTCGATGCCTAATTCAAGTTGAGATACTAGCTCTCGGATAATGGCCAGCTGCTGAAAGTCTTTCTCTCCAAAGAATGCCAGATTAGGCTTCACTATATCAAATAATCGGCTGACCACCTGAGCAACGCCATTGAAGTGACCTGGGCGCATGGCACCTTCAAGCACTTTATCAATCAGTCCAAAGTCAAATATTCTATTATCTGTTTGAGGATATATCTCATCTACCGTAGGGGCAAACACGATGTCTGCTCCAGCAGCCTCTAACAATAGGGCGTCAGCCTCTAGTGTGCGAGGATAGTTCTCTAAATCTTTGGGATCGTTAAATTGTGTTGGGTTTACAAATACGCTAACCACAACAGTGTCACAACTCTTGCGCGCCTGCTCAACCAACGAAACATGGCCAGCATGCAAGGCACCCATGGTAGGCACAAAACCCACCTTTGCAGATTGTTGTGCGAGCTCTGCAACAAGCTCGTTACAAGTTTTAAAAATCTTCATATCGTTTGTTTCGAATCATAACGATTCTTTTTGACACTGCAAAGGTATAAATTAGATTAGAAATTGCGAACTTTTCGACTAAAAACGTTAACTTTGCCTCAAATATAACACTCAAAGAAGCAAATTTCAAACACATTATACTATGAAAAAAATCACAACACTAATCATTATGGCTCTACTTATGGCAGGCATGACATCTTGTGCCGACAAGAAAGTCGATTCTAAGGATTCTTTTGAATGGACAGCTGACAGATTTGACGATGTCAGCATTTTGCGCTACCAAGTTCCTGGATTCGACGAACTGTCTCTAGAGCAAAAAACTATGATCTACTATCTTAGCGAGGCAACTATCTATGGTCGTGACATTATGTTCGACCAGAACTTCAAATACAACCTTGCTATACGTCGCACATTGGAGGCTATATACCTTAATTATAAAGGTGATCGCACAAACGACGAGTTTAAGGCTGTTGAAGAATACTTGAAAAAAGTATGGTTCTCTAACGGTATCCACCACCACTACTCAACACTTAAGTTCACTCCTAAGTTTAGCGAGAAGTATTTCGACACTCTTATCGCTGGCATAGACGAGAGCCTTCTACCTCAAGACTTTGGTTCGACAGAGAAACTACTAGCGGTTATCAAACCTGCTATCTTTGACCCAACACTTTATGCAAAACGTGTTAATCTGGACCCTACAAGCGACCTTCTAACATCGTCTGCATGTAACTACTATGAGGGTGTATCTCAGGCCGAGGCAGAGAAGTTCTATGCTCAGATGACTGACCACAACGACCCAACACCTATATCTTATGGTTTGAACAGCAAGCTTGTTAAAGAAAACGGCAAGTTGGTTGAGAAGGTTTGGAAGATTGGCGGCATGTACTCTCCAGCCATGGAAAAAATTGCTGACCAGATTGCTAAAGCACAAGGATTTTCTAGCGAACTTCAGAAACCTATGATGGATATCCTTCTAAGATGCTACCAAGATGGCAACCTTAGAGACTTCGACGCTTACAACGTATTGTGGGCAGAGAACGTTACTGACACAGTTGACTTTGTAACTTACTTCACAGAGACTTATGGTGACCCTATCGGCCTAAAAGCTTCATGGGAGTCTATCGTAAACTTCAAAAGCCTAGAGGCTACAAAACGCACAGAGATAATAAGCTCTAATGCTCAATGGTTCGAGGACAACTCACCTATAAACCCAAAATACAGAAAAGAGACTGTTAAGGGTGTATCTGCAAAAGTTATCAACGCAGCGATGTTGGGTGGCGACTGCTATCCTGCAACTCCTATCGGAATCAACCTTCCAAATGCTGACTGGATTCGTCGCGACCACGGTTCAAAATCTGTAACCATAGAAAACATAACACACGCATATAGTCAAGCAGCTCAAGGCAATGGATTCAGCGAGGAGTTCATCCTTAAACCAGAGACCAGAGAGCGCGAAGTTAAGTATGGCGACCTTGGCGGCAACCTTCACACTGACCTTCACGAGTGCTTGGGTCACGCTTCAGGACAGCTTGCTCCAGGTGTGAAAGGCACAGAGCTTCTAAATTACAGTTCAACACTTGAGGAGGCTCGCGCAGACCTTTTTGCACTTTACTACATCTACGACCAGAAACTTATAGACCTAGGTATTGTTCCATCTCTAGAGGTCGGCAAGAGCGAGTATGACGGCTACATGATGAACGGTATGATGACTCAGCTTACACGTATCACTTTGGGCGAGCAAGTAGAGGAGGCGCACATGCGTAACCGTCAGCTTATCGCTATGTGGTGCTACGAGAAAGGCAAGGCAGACAACGTTGTTGAGAAAGTTGTTGAGAATGGCAAGACTTACATCGTCATCAACGACTACGACAAGCTACGCGAGCTATTCGGCCAGATGCTTTTCGAGGTTCAACGTATCAAGAGCGAGGGCGACTACAACGCTTGTAAAGAGCTTATCGAGACTTACGCTGTTAAGGTAGACCCAGAGCTTCACAAAGAGGTTCTAGAGCGTTACGCTGCACTAAACGTCAAACCTTACAGTGGCTTTGTAAACCCAGTTTACACTCCAGTAATTGAGAACGGCAAGATTGTAGACGTTAAGCTTGACTACACAGAGAGCTATGTTGACCAAATGTTGCGCTATGCTAAGGACTACTCTCCACTTCCAAGCATCAACTAAGCATTTGCTAGAAAGCATATAAAGCAAAGGGCTGACCCAAATGGGTCAGCCCTTTATTATTTTAGCAAGGCCGCAGATGAGTGCTTATTAATAATCATTTATGGTCTTGCGAAGACCCAAAGATTAGGAATATCAAAAATCTTAGATGCCTCTAGTGCCTGCTCGTTAGAGTCGGCTCCATATATACTGACCAGCACCTTGCCACTTGTGCGTGTAATCTTCTCGTAGATGACACTATCAGCGAGCACTCCACGCATAGACTCTATAAACTTATCGGCGTTATCATCACTGCTATACATACCTGCTATCACATGAAAAGGTTTGCTTGTGGTAAGCACCGTAGAGCTAAGTACAAGCTCCGTTGGTTTTGTCGCCTCGACCATTACACTGTCTTTGTTCATGGCCAAAGTATCAACCGCCACAGTCTCAGCTATCTTAGGCATAGCAACCTCAGATGCCTTGTTACTGCTTTTAGCTATACGCGAGAAGTCCACTTTTGTTGCCACCAAACCCGTCATTGCAGCCAGCACAAATGCTCCTGCTCCAAGGTATATCATACGCTTAGACGAGCTAGACGAAGGCCTCGTGGTCTTCTGCCTTTTAGGAGTCTTCTGTTCCTTTACAGCCTTCTGTTTCTTGGCAGCCTTAGGCTTATTACCTTTGGTTTTAACTATCTCGCTAGCAAAAGGATTCAACATCTTATCCAACTCTGGCGAGGCGGTAAAGAAGTCACTCTGAATAACACCTACGCCCTCAATTATTATGGCCTGCTGGTCAAGAATAAGCTCCAGCCATTGCTGGTACTGCCTTTCACATTCTTCGCGTGTGAGTGCCGAGCTAGATACCATAAGCTCCACGATATTGCTAAGGCGTGGGGCATTGCGTTTAGAGAACACAACCTGAGCATAAGGGGCTTGAACATCATGCTTATTTACAAACTTAGCAGCACGCGACTCAACACGCAACGAGCCAAAACCCGGTAGGTTGACTCCCTGCTGAAGCGATAACTTATTGTATATTAGCTGTTCAATATTACCCATTATTTCTTAGCTTTTGATTTTGATTGCGATTTAGGAACCTCTAGCGGAGCATTCTTATATCCCCTGACTACAAAGAAGATTCCTATCAACATAAATGGAATACTCAACCACTGACCCATATCTAGGGTCATATTATGCTCAAAGTCCACTTGAGGATTCTTAACAAACTCTATCAAAAAGCGTGTAGCAAACATTCCAATAAACGTTGTGCCAAACATCACTCCGGGGCGTGTAAAGCCTAGATTCTGTTTGAAGTACATGCGATAAAGCACAACAAAAAGAATAGCATAGCACAAAGCCTCATAGATTTGGGTTGGGTGCATAGGAAGCGTCTGTCCGTCGCGCACAAAGATAAATCCCCAAGGCAACTCAGTAGGAACGCCATATATCTCAGAGTTCATAAGGTTGCCCAAGCGCACAGCGGCACCACCCAAGGCCGAGGCCAAGCCCAACCTATCTAATGCCCACAAGAATGGCATCTTATATTTTCGTGTAAACAACCACACGCCCGTGATAGTTCCTATGGCAGCACCGTGGCTAGCCATGCCTCCCTGACGAAGGAACAGAATCTCAATAGGGTGTGATAGATAATAAGCAGGGTCATAGAACAAGCAGTGGCCTAGACGAGCACCCACGATAGTTCCGATAACGCCATACCAGAATATCGAGTCAAACATCTGCTCTGGGTAGCCCTCGCGCTTGATTATATTGCTATATAGGTAACCTGCAAAGCCCAAAGCAAAAGCCCAGCACAGGCCATAGTAGCGTACTTCTATGCCCAAAAGGCTAAACATTACAGGATCTGCGTCCCATGTAATGAACATTAATGGATTCATTGTATAAGAATTTAAATTTTGGACGTCAACTTCTGCACCACAGAGAACTTATTAAAGAACTCCTTGGCAAATACCCTGATAACATTGTATGACGGTATAGCGAGCAACATTCCCACCACGCCAGCAATACTGCCAGCCATGAGTATGACGATAAATATTTCTAGAGGGTGAGCCTTAGCATTCTTGGCATACAAGACAGGCTGAAGGATAAGGTTGTCTACAAGTTGAGCAAAAAGTATGGTTCCAGCGATGCAGGTCATCATAAACACTAGAGTCATAGATGCTGGTGCTCCGCCCATAACACCCAAGAAGATACCAACGCATATTCCTATAATCGGTCCAAGATAAGGGATGACATTCAAAAGACCTGTACAAAGACCTATAAGCAGCGCGTCCTGAAGTGGAATACCAAACAACGACAAGCCAATAGTAACTATGGCCGTCATTATCGACGACTCGGTGACTATACCTCGGAAATAACGCATCAATAGATTTGTAACCGACTCTATGACATTAATGATTTTCTGCTCATGCTTCTGTGGGAAAACCGCAACAACCATATCTCTGAACAAGTCTTCCTCCTTAAGAAAGAAGAATGTTATAAACGAAATTGAGAATGCTGCAATAACAATATCTATCACCGTTGTGGCCACAGAGGTGACCATCTTATTGATAAACTCTATATTAAAAACCGAACCAAGCTGGTTTGTAGTGGCATCGACAATAGAGAAATCAGAGCTGCCGATGGCAAACATATTTTTTATCCATAAGTCCACACTGGCAAGCGGCTCTTTCAATGCAGCGACCGTATCTGAGATGTTGGAAGTAGAAATCTGGTTAGCTTTGGCAAATATCAGTGGCACAAACACGGCAAACAAAAGAGCTATAATGCCCCACACTGCGATTAGGGTTATCAATGCCCCTGCCCACTTGGGCACACACACGCGGCCAACCTTAAGGCCTGTGACCAAATTAACTAGCGGCTTGGCTATTATTGCGATAACAGCAGACACAACGATATAAGCTACTATATTTGAGAAGAACCACACCAAAAATAGTATTACGGCCGTAACGACTAGAGCAATAATATATCGTGACATCTTCGACATAGAAGTTATATTTTAGCTAGTGGAGTTTGAGAACCAGTTACTTTTTGACCTATTTCTACAAGTACCTCTGAGTCTAGCGGCACAAACACATCTACCCTAGAGCCGAACTTGATAAATCCGCACTCGCTATTCTGAGCAACATCCTTGCCCTGCTCTGCATAAGAAACTATACGGCGAGCGACCAAGCCTGCAATCTGACGAAACAGAACCTTAGCCTTGCCCGTATCCACAACAGTGGTCGTACGTTCGTTCTCGGTAGAGGATTTAGGATGCCATGCAACAAGGAATTTACCAGGGTGGTATTTGTAGTATAGAACTTTGCCACCAACAGGGAACCAGTTGATATGCACATTGAACACAGACATAAAGACAGAGATTTGAAGACATCTCTGATTCAGAAATTCAGGTTCATCGACCTCTTCGATAACCACGACCTTGCCATCAGAAGGCGCGAAAACCACGTTAGGGTCAGAAAGAACAATACGCTTTGGCTTTCTGAAGAACGAGCACACAAAGACAAGCTTTGCCAAACTCACAACAGTTATCAAAGTGGCCCAAACACATGGCAAATAACTCCATGACAGACCAATAACGATTGCTACAATAATAGCAACCATAGCTATAATTCTATATCCTTCCTTATGTATGCTCATAGTATTTTACTTTTATTACACCGTAAAGATAATAAAATATATGTAAACAAAAGGTATTGTAAGTATCAAAGCATCAAAACGATCTAAAAAACCTCCATGTCCAGGTATCGAGTTACCAGAATCTTTAATACCCAACGAGCGTTTGAGCATAGACTCGACCAAGTCACCAAGCACGCTGGTAAGCGAAATTATAAGACCCAAAACGGCCCACTTACAAATATCAAAGCCTGCGAAGTAAGCCACCAAAGACGAGGTCAGAATCGCAAAAAAGACTCCTCCAACAAAGCCCTCCCATGATTTTTTGGGCGATAATCGAGGGAACATCTTATGTCGACCTATGCTAACTCCTACAAGGTAGGCACCAACATCATTGCCCCAAACGGTGAAGATAACACCCAACAACACCCAAGGATTATAGCCCTGCGTGCTGCCCTCGATAAATGGCAGGTAAGTGAATAGTCCCAACGGCAGAGCGATATATATCAACCCACCAAGAGACAATGCTATATTTATGAACGGTTGTTCTTGCTTGCGAAATAGCTCTATAAAAAACAGCAGCATATAGAGCGGCACCAGAAATGAAATCAACACGGGAGCCTGCATAGAGATGCTAAGATAGAAAAGCACCACCGTCAATACTCCCACAAGTGTAGAGTACACAGAGGCAGGCCTGCACCTCTCGCTAGATATAATAGTGTAGAACTCGTGCAAGGAGAAGGCCGCAATAACCACAGCTAGAGCCGCCATTGTAATATGCGAGTACAGTATAGAACCCACAACAAGCACAAGTAGCACCAACCCACTTAATGTCCTTAGGACAAAATTATTAACAGCCATGATTATATACGATTATGCTTAACTTTAGGCCTCTGGTTGCTTTTGCTCAACAGAGGTCTCTGCGGTTTCTTGCTCTGTTGGAGCAGTCTGGTCTGAGCCAGCAGACTCGCCATTCTCTGCCACCACATCGTCTGTGTTGTCAACAGCGACATTATAGTTATCGGCTTTGATAGCCTCTTTAGCTTGCTCGGCTAGCTTCTCGCGAAGCTCACGCACTTGGTCGCCCTTGCGCTTACCAAAGATGCGCTCCAAGTCCTCGGCAAAGACCACTTCTTTCTCAAGCAACAACTCAGCAAGTGCCGTTAGCCCCTGTTTGTGTTCCATGATGGTCTTGCGTGCCAAATCAAAGGCCTCGTCAATAATGCGTTTTACCTCGTCGTCTATTTCTTGTGCGGTGCGCTCGCTGAAAGGCTTCTTGAAGCTCATCTCGTCGCGACCCGAAGAGTCATAGTAGCTGCGGTTACCTATCTTGCTGCTCATGCCATAGTAAGCCACCATAGCGTAAGCCTGCTTTGTAACACGCTCCAAGTCATTCAAGGCTCCAGTATATATCTTGCCTAGCATAATCTCTTCGCTTGCACGACCACCCAAAATCGAAGCCATCTCATGTATAAGCTGGTCATAACCAGTAAGCTGACGCTCATCTGGCACATACCACGCAGCACCCAAAGCCTTGCCTCTAGGGATGATAGTAACCTTAATAAGTGGGTTTGCATGCTCTAGCACCCAGCTGATACTTGCATGGCCAGCCTCGTGATAAGCGATAGCACGTTTTTCGTCTGGAGTGATTATGGTATTACGTTTCTCTAGTCCACCGACAATACGGTCGATAGCACCCAAGAAGTCGTCTTTGTCAACTAGTTTCTTATTCTTGCGGGCAGCCATAAGTGCCGCCTCGTTACATACATTTGCTATATCGGCACCAGAGAAACCCGGAGTCTGACGTGACAAGAAATCACGCTCCATGTTCTTATCCATTTTGATACCACGAAGATGCACCTCGAAAATCTCGCGACGTTCGGCAATATCAGGAAGACCCACGTCTATCTGACGGTCAAAACGTCCAGCACGCAACAAGGCCTTATCCAAAATATCCACACGGTTTGTTGCAGCAAGGATAATAACACCTGAGTTTGTACCAAAGCCGTCCATCTCTGTAAGAAGCTGATTAAGAGTATTCTCACGCTCATCATTAGACGAGTAACCAGCGTTTTTGCTACGGGCACGACCTATGGCGTCTATCTCGTCGATAAACACTATACATGGTGATTTTTCTTTTGCCTGACGGAACAAATCGCGTACACGTGAGGCACCAACACCCACAAACATCTCTACGAAGTCTGAACCACTTATAGAGAAGAAAGGCACATGAGCCTCACCAGCCACAGCCTTAGCAAGTAGAGTCTTACCAGTTCCCGGAGGGCCTACAAGAAGAGCACCCTTAGGCACCTTACCTCCAAGGTCGCTATATTTCTTAGGGTTTTTCAGAAAGTCCACAACCTCCATAACCTCGACCTTAGCCTCTTCCAAGCCTGCAACATCCTTGAATGTTACACGTATAGCCTTATCCTTATCATAGACCTGAGCCTTAGACTTGCCCACATTAAAGATGCCGCTCTGTCCGCCACCCTGACCGCGTGACATACTGCGCATAACAAAAATCCATACAGCAATAATAAGCACAAATGGGAATATCGAAGAGAATAGGTTGCCCCACATATCTTCGCGCTTCTCAAAGCTAAGCTCCACATCTGAAGCCTGCGTTTGTTCCTGTTTTGTTTTATAGAAGCTATCTTGAAAGTACTCAAGAGCACCCACGTTGAACTCAAACTGAGGACCTACATCAGGTAGATTCTTGTATGCCTCCTGAGATTTTAAGCCCTCAAGCTTATCTGCATCGACATAAACCTCTGCTCGTTCGTTGTTGATAACCTCGATTTTGTCAATAGCTCCCTGAGACATAAGTTCTTGAACTTGCTCCCAGTTGCTCTTTTGAGGTTCTTCGTTATCACCCATGATGCTGAAACCAACTATCATGGCTGCGATAATACCATAAACCCAAAATATATTGAACCCAGGGACTTTACCCCCCATCAGGCCTTTATTTTTGTTGTTTGACTTGTTTGCCATATCAATTTATTAGCGTATATAATTCTGAATAAGAAACGCCTTTACATCCCAGTTTATTACTCTTGTGTAGAGTGTTCTTGTTTTGGGGCGTCTCCCCACAATTCTTCAAGGTGGTAAAATTCGCGAGTTGCAGTCTCAAAAATATGAACCATAACATCACCATAGTCCATAACAACCCAAAGAGCGTTGGTTGTACCTTCTACTCTGATTGGTTTCTCGTTTAATATCTCGGCTGTTTTCTCTTCGATACCACGTGCAATAGCCTCAACCTGAGTTGTTGAGTCAGCATTGCAAATAACAAAAGCAGAGCATATTGCTCCGTCAAATCCACTTAGATCCATAGAGACTAGATTCTTTGCCTTTTTATCGTCGGCAGCCTCTACAATGACACTTGTCAATTTATCCATTAAATATCTTTTAAATTCGTATTAAACCACAAATGTACTAAAAATATATTAGATTCTATTTCAAGTGACCACAATTCCAGATATCTTGCTATTAATTTTCATTATTAGCACCTTTCTAAGCATTGAGTTGCTCGCCAACATCTACCAATGCTTGCTGCAAAACAGCTATCACAGACTGCTTGATATAGCCTCGACGCGTAGCAAGAACAACCTTCCTCGAGATGGCACCTTTGGCCAAAGGTCTAACCTGATATTTGCGCTCTAGGGGCAACATACGAACAGCCATCTCGGGCAGCACGGTCATCATATCCGAGGAGTCGACAAAGCTCATTAGTGTCTCTAGTGAGCTGGCCGTATAGTTGGAGTTAAACTGAGCAGGCTCGTCATCATAGGGCGAGCTTAGAAGCTCCAGAACCTGATAGCGGAAGCAGTGCTCTGCGCTCAGAACAAGCAAATTCTTAGAGTTTATTTCGTCAAGTCGGATGCTTGTGCGTGCCGAAAGTGGCGAGCGAGGAGACAGATAAACCATAAGCCTATCATTAAACAGCTCTATGGTATTTATATTCTCTGGGGTTGTGCCCGCAGACATAATAGCCACATCTATGGCATCTCTATCCAAAGACTCGATAATCTTTGCTGCTGTCATCTCCACAATCTCCACCTCAACATCTGGACAACGCTCATCGAGCAGTGGCAGCAGAAGATTCAAGATATAGGGAGCTATGGTAGGCAGGATACCAACGCGCAATCGCCCCGAGATAGACCCTCTAGTGGCGGTAGCTATTTCTTTGATTGTATTAAAGGCACTGAGTGTTTCGCGAGCCTGAAGCAGCACCGCCTCGCCTACATGAGTAGGAATAACGGGTTTCTTGGTCCTGTCGAGAAGAACCGCCCCCAGCTCTTGTTCTAGACTTTTGATTTGCATACTCAGCGATGGCTGGGTAACAAAACACTTTTTGGCCGCAGCCGAAAAGCTGCCACAGTTAGCCACTGCCAGCAGATATTCTAGTTGGATTATAGTCATAGCTATAAGATGTAGGTTTTCAACACAAAGGTTGTAAAAGTTTTTGGAAATTCCAACCCAACATCAAAAATCCGCACAACAGTAACCCTCTGAGCGAGCACAAAAAAATGTGCAGCACTAATGCTGCACAAAATCTTCATTATAACCGCTAGTTGGAGCCGTAGTCATCTGCTCGAACTCCTGCTCGCTAACAAGTATGCCTGCACCACCATCGCCGCTGGTGCCCGAGTTGACTCGTATATAACCATTACAAAAAGCTATATCCCAGTCTGTTCTCTGTGCCCACTGACTATCTTCACTTTCATCATTAAAGTCACTAGTGCCCACGACTTTGCCGTCGGCCAGAGACATATATATCCACTGATCTTCAAAAAGATCTAGTGTCAAGCTCGCCTGATCGCTAAGCTCTGGAGTCGTATCTCCCGCGCCATCATCTGCCTGACAAGAGAAAGCCAAAACAGCAACACACAATAGAGCTAATATCTTAATATTGTCCATAATCATAACTAATTATCCAGATTTGTACCACCCTTAAGGTTAGACCTATGTTTTATAATCAGCTTATCGCCATAGTAATAATTGCTGGCGTCAATCTCTATCTTTGAGTAACTGCCATCGGCTCGTCTGATATAGTAGCTCTTAAGTTTGTTATCGCTACCACGATACTGATACTCTGAGGCCGAAACAGCCTTTGGAGTAAGCGTATAGTAATTATCACCCAAGCCCAAGTCCTGACTAGCGTCCATCTGAGCCTCATATATATCAGGCAACAAGGAGTCATTACGATAATCATAAACCTCAACACTAGACACATTTCCAGAGCCATACACGCTACCTCGTTGTGCCGACAGCACATTAAGATATATTCGAACAGGGTTATCGTATCGCTCGAACAGAGTGCTTATATCAACGGCAAACTCCAGCTCTGAGCTAGAGCTATACTGTCCTTGCATGGGATAGTCTCCGCCTTGATTCTTAATGATAGATAGATTAAACTTCTCCACGGGGAGGGTTGCATCATAGCTTTGGCTAGCACCATATTGCATAGACAAATCGTCCCTAGAGGAGTAATCGAGCTTCACTCTTAGCACAACTTCGGGTTCACTGACCTTAACCGAGATGGCATCCATAGTGGATGAAAGAATATTCTCGGACATGCCAGCAGTGCGCTCCGCAAAGTAATGATAAGGCAGGTAATAACGCCCATTATCGTGCTGATAGCTACCCCAGCTGTTTACGGCAATGAAAGCACCATAGCACTTCTCGCCACCAGAATTATAGCTCTCTACCGCATCATCATACCCGACAATGGTCATGGCATGTGCTCCATCACTGGCCAGTCCAGTAAGCAGGCATTTGTAGCCCGTGTTTGAAGGTCCCGAGTAATTAGAATTGAAGCTCCAGCCCGTGCTATATGCCGCAAAGGTAAGCAGACCACCACCTGTAAGGCCATCGCCCTTATCGTAGAGGTAACTCTTAATCACCTCTATATTTTCATAGCTGTCATTATCGAAGACATACATCTGATCGACCTTGTGTTTAATGGCGTTCAGATATTTATCATAACCCGTAGCCCACTTATAGCTATAAGTACTGATAACGCCATAATCATTTTCGCTCATGGCTCCGTACTCCTTTAGCAGCGAGAAACCCTGAGAGGCATAACCTCCTTGGTCTATGCCTTCGTTAATGAAGTTCCATACATAGAGGTAGCTAAAGCGGTTGTCAGAAGTAGCCGACGCATCGGTATCACGCAATCGGTTCATCTCATAGTTGAACACATATCCCACACCTGCGGCCTGAGCACATGAGCCTCCCTGCTGATTAAAGATAGGCGGAAAGTATTTCGAGGTCGAATTATCCACATATTCAGGAAGCGTAGTCGAGGAGCGTGTCGAGATGCCCCCCTGCCATCTAACCCTGGTGGCCATGATAGCTTCTACCTCTGGGGTAAGCTCTGGCTGAGGATATATCTTACGCTCAGTCTCTACCGCTTGAGCAAACAAAGCGGTAGAGATAATCGTAAATATTATTGAAAATAAGCCCTTGACTTTCATGGCTAGTCTAGGCGATTATAACTTCTAAGAGCTTCATCTCTTATGGCTTGGCTATTATTGGCGTCACCCTGAACACCCTGCAACCACTGCATAATATCTGCACGCACAAACGATTTTGTCTGCCAGCCCAACATCTCGATAAAGGCAATTTTCAATGCCTCAGATTCTAGAGATGGGAAGTAGTCCATAAGCTCGCCAAAGTAGTAGTGCATACCGTTATTGCGCATCATGCGTATATCGTTCATGTGGCTGCGCTCGCTGGTCTCTGGGTTCTGGATGTTCTCCATTTCGTCGACCCAACGCGAAGAGTTGCTGATAATAGATTTTCTGATCGCCTCGCCAACACTGTCTTTATTTATGTATCTAACATCTGAGCTTGCGAACATCTTCTCAAAGGCTGGCAACAGTGAGTCTTGAGGAAATACAGAAACAGCATATACAGCATTGAAATCTGTTCTCTCAGAGGTATTGTTAGTGATACATACCCCTACAAGAGTAGGAACAAGCTCTGGGTCTCCGCTCTCTCTAACTCTCTTGATTGCAAAACGTTGAGTCATCTCATAACCATCGTTCACCGCAAGCTTCACGCACTCGATAAAGTTGTGGTCGCGACAGTCAGACAAAAGCTCAAGAGCCTGCAAACGCACAAGGTTATGTGGTGAGCTTTTATAAATCTCTAACAGCTTGTCCGAGCCGAGTTCGCCCTGCTTGTACAACATCGCCATCGCAAGAGTCTGAACATCTGCATATTTAGAATTTAGGTGCTTAGCCCAGTTTGTCTTGCTGTCAGCTATCATCTCTGCAACATTATAGTCTGCATCGGCAGATACAAAGGTGAAAGTTGGGTCTCCAACAACATGAGCCTCAAGGTAAGGCGAGAGCTTAACTATCTGACCTACTGGCATACCCAAACCCATTAGGCCCACATATCTATCACTCCATTTATCCTGCAAGACATTCACCGAGTTGGCAACACAAGTTATGGTCTTGCCGCTGTTGAAGATATATTCGTTGGCAATAGAAGTCTTTTGTTGGAAGGCTCCACAGTAGCAAGCATCAAGGAATAGCGTGCGCACATTAGGCATGTAGCTATACTTAGCAAAATCCTCAAGGACAATATCCATGTCGGCACTAGCGATAGAATCTTTTTGTGCAATTACAGGGTCGTTATAGTTAGCTATCCATGAACGTGGCACATCCAATCGAGCAGTAAGGCTGTTTATAACCTGATTTGCATTTTGGCCCTTTGCCACAGCGTTACGCACATAAGAGCGGCAGTAATTGGCTATATGTTCCTTTGCCATAGAGACGCTTTTAACCTCTGGAGCACCGCTAAGGTACTGAGTATCCCAGTGTCCGTGGTGGTGAACAATAGCATAGTCTAGCTCCTCGCGCATAAGCTCGTTCATAAGTCTAAACTTAACCAAGTCCTCTCTCTTATGGTCTATATAACCTACTCTATCTTTCTGTCCTTTCAACCATGGGAAATGCTCATAGATGCCCTCTTGCTCGTCTACACGTGCTAGCAAAGACTCAGAGATAAATCCATGTCCACTAAAGAAGAAGGTATGGTCTAGTTTATTTGCCGATTCTTTCTCTGCAACAACCTTGTTGAGGTATGCTTTTAGGGCTGTGATATCGATATTTCCATCTTCGTCCATAGGGCGAATACGTCCACTGTAAATCTCACATTCTATCTTCTGTGGCGAGCTAGGGTTCAGCGAGTAGAAGAAATAAGGATACTCCTCATCTTGGCTTAGGAAGGTAAACTCCAAATCCAAGTCATCATAGAACCTATCAGAGGGAACCGAGTAAGCTCTAATATCACCCTTTTGGTCCATCTTGAAAGCCGTGGTCATGTGCTGAGCATTGCTTATCATGGCAACAGGAATATTGCCTACAAAAGCCACGCCCTCGATGCCCTTTTCTGTGTACAGACGTTTTATCTCTGCGCGAACAGAATCGGCATGCGCCCACTTGTCCTCTACGATATAACAAGTCATGCCGTTATATTTTTCGATAGAGGCAGCATAGCTATCTACCTCAGCCTTGGCCTGCTCATAGCTCTGACTATCGACGATAATCGCAAAGCTTCTCTCTTGATTGCAAGAACAGCTAGTGAGCAACTGCACTGCAAAGATTAGTAATAATAGTTTTTTCATTTATTGAGTTTATTAGAAGTTTAAAAACACCTGCGCGCGTACAAAGCTTCTGTTTGTACCCTCAAAGTCATAGTAGTCGTTCTCACCCATAGGGTTCTGAAGATAACCTTTGAGGCTCAAGCCTGCGAGCATAGAACGGCCTACAAGCTGAAACTTGTGGGTAGCCTTAGCCTCAGCCTCCAAAAGCATATTGTCTGAGAACAAATAAGCGATATAAGGGTAAGTATATGCGTCAGATATATCTGTGCTCGGACCCTGATAAACAGGAGTGTCCATAGTTTGCTTTAGTCTAAAGTTAATCCCAAAGTCGATAACTGTATTTTTAAGGTACCAGAACTTCTTTGCGCTAGCCCCCATATCTACATTAGCGTAAGTCTCGCTATATATAGAACCATCATTTGATTTTTTGTCTACGCTGGTGTACTCTGCGTCAACAGCAAATGTATATTGAGGTAATTTATCTTTTACGATATCAAGCTGATAGGCAGCATTTGCCGTGATTATGGTTGCTGTATAAAGCTTGTATCGCTGAAGAATTTCATAAGTAACAAGGTTTCCTTGGTCTGTATTAACCACTTTTTTCTGGTCATACCAATAACCCTCGTCCGAGTCTATCGAAAGGCCCAAATCTATGTTGCTAACCAATGAGCCACTGCCACCCATTGTAGTTCTATTGCTAACCGAGATTCTATTCGAGTAGTAGTCTCCACCCATAAATACGGCCGCACTCTGGCCATCTTGGGCTGTCTCTTCTACTTTGCTATATGTAATTTCGGTAGCGTTTTTTAGTTTTGATGTTGCTGTACCTGCAAGCACTTGCAACGATGCGGAATAGTCATGCCCCATATAATCACGAGGATATGAGGTGCTTAGTCCCGTTGAAGAAAGATAGAAATCGCCACAACCCATCATCAAATAATAATTATGATCTTCATAGTTGTTGACAAGGGTGTGTATTAGTGACGAATTAAAGAACTCGACCTTTGCACTTGCTCCCACTTTCAAATTATCCTTGAAAGCATACATAAGAGCAGGTTCCATTTTAAATCGCATAGAGTTTATCTCCACGCGAGGGTCACTATGGTCATACACTGAGGCTGTATTATATCCCAATCTGAATGCCAAGCTCAGCTTCTCGAAGTCATAGGATGCACCTCCATAGAGATTATATTCTTCTATGGTGCGATCGCCGCCAGCCTCTGCTCCAAGTTTAAAGGGGTTATGCTCTGAAAGCATATAGGTTCCAGCCCACGCGCTCTCTTGCTCTGCAAGATTGTCGTAGTTTAGACCTCCCTCAAAAGAGAATTTACCTATCTTCTTAAGTCCATCAATATCAAACTCCGTGCTCGCTATCTTCTGACTGCTCTCAACACTGCGGTACTCTCCGTCCATTATTGAGTAGCCAAGACTAGCAACACCTGCATTGTTGACCGTATTATAGGACATTTTTATAGGAGTGTTCATATTCACAAACGGGTTATAAATATAATTTACATCCTGATAATAAAGCCTTAACCAACTATCTGTATTGTCTGTTTGGGCCGCAAGTAAACCAACACTAGAGACAAGTAGGGCCAAAACAAAAAGACTTTTAATTCTCATATATCTAAAATTTATTTAACGCTGCCAGAATGCACCTGCACCCTGACAGCGTTGGTGGTGTGGTTCTAAAAAAGATTGAACAAATCAACGTCTGTCTCAAAATCGTTTGCAGAGTTGTTTGTATCTACATATTTTGTTGCTCCGTCAACAACCTCTGTTTTTCTACGAAGACCCAGTCCAGACCATGATGTTGCAGCAGTAGCTGGAGCAGCATCGTCTTGTGTCAAGAAGTAACAGTAAGGAGTAGTGTTAGATGAAGGAACTACAAAAACAGCGTCAAGAATGTTAACTGTGTTGAATATTAGGTACAATGACTCTGAAGTTGTTCCTGGAGTTGTCATAGAGTTTGCAGCATCGGCAGCGTATTCTGATGGAGTCACACCCTCTGGGCAACGAGCCAACATCCAAGCACCACCGTTGACACCAAAGCCCCAACCCTTAGTTCCTGAGTTGTTAGCGAAGATAATCTCCATGTTAGTAACGCTAGCAATATCAGTGTCACCACCACTAGCTTCTGGGTTATAAAGCTCGAAATCAGCATTTGATTGGTCTGGGCGAACATTATCAGCATCACCATGGTCAATACCTGTGTTTACAACCCATACGCTCGCACCCGGCTCAAGAGGATAGTCCTGACCGCTACCTGGGAATGCAAGAACTGGAGCTTGACCAGTAGAGTAAAGATTCTCGTAGCCATTAGCCTGCCATGCATTGGCAGCTGTTTGGTTACAAGCTGTGTTAGCAGCAAGCATTAGTTGGTCTAGGTATTGAACCTCGTCAGAGTTGTTAAGAATCTCAACAGCACAGTCAGTGATATAATAACCTGCAACACTTGCATGGTGGATGCTCTTGATGATAAGAGATGATTGAGTTTGTGAAACCAAAATAACATTAGCCACTACATCTTCACCATAAACATCTACATTGGCTGTTCCAACAACAAATGTAGTCTCAGTAACTTTACCTGTAACAGTGAATTTATAAGAACCAGCAACAAGAGTTACATCTTTTGATAGAGCACCATCCATATCAACAGTAAAGTCAGATACGCTACTGCCAACACCTACGACCTCCAAGTCTGAAATATCAGACAGCTCAACGCCCTCAGGCAAAGTGATAGATACATTAACAGAGTAGCTCTTGATATCCTCACCCTCATTGTTTGTACATGATGCAAAAGCAATCATAGACACAGAAACTAAAAGGAATACTTTTAGTACATTGAAAAAGTTTTTCATAATATAAAATGTTTAGTTAAAAAATTACAATTTGATTTTTATCTCAGCACCGATGTACATATCAGGCATAAGCTGACTGCGGCTTCCCGAGTACTCGTTGGTGTGATAGTAGGTCTTGTTCAAGAAGTTGTTTGCAATGACAGAGATTTCGCCAAAGCCCTTAACCTCCTTAGTAAGGCGGAAGTTCAACATAACCCATGGCGAGACAACATCCTCAAGAAGGCTATAAGACATGACTCTGTCTATCATGCGGCTCTTGTAGCTGTCTGCCGCATCGCTAGCCTGCCACTCATAGTAGTTGCCCTGCTTGTCATAGTAGCCCACAGGAGCAACTCCATACTGGTTGTCTTCGTCAACATCTTGGTATAGCGTGTTGCCATTCTCATCCTCATAGAAGATGCTTGATTTCTGACTCCACACCACCTGAACGGTCGTTGTGCATATAAGTTCCAACTCTGGGATGTGAGTTATAAACCTAAAATTAGAGTTGAAACGCTGGTTGATACTGCCCGAGCCTGCTGGCATAACAGCAGCATAGAGATAGGTCTTGTCACTATTGACGCTAAGCGAAAGGCCATCCTTAACATCCTGACGTCTGATATGGAACCACGCGCCGTCTATGCTTAGCGAAGTACGTAGCGGCTCAAACTTTTTGAAGTTCAGCGTATATTCTATACCGTGCTTGCGGCTCTCGGTGTCGTTATCTGGGCGATACCACGAGTCAAAGTAAACGTTATTTGTAACCGTTGCATCTTGTGTAGTGCCCGACTGATCTACATAAGTGAATTTATCACCCGTAAAGGTTATGTCTGTGGCATTATCATCTGGAACAACATATTGGCTATACTCTTGAATGTGCAACATACCCTGCGAGCCAAACTCATTCTTGTTATACTCTCTGAAGTAAGTGACACTACCGTCTACAATATCAAAAAGCTTGAAGTTGGCACCTACCTCCCACTTGGTGTTGGTCATAGGTTTAAGCTCAGAGTTGTAAGTATCCTCGATAACCTCTGTGGTCATATAGGCAATCTTGTAGCCGTTAGAACCCGAGTAGGCAAGGTTCTGATAATCGTAGTAGGTGTTATCTGGATACAGGTTGAACAGCGTAGGCATCTTGTTAGAGATACCATATCCTGCAAACAAGCTCAGCTTATTAAGTTTATTTCCGTCTTCAATTATGCTATACACAGCATTGACACGAGGTTCGGCAACATAGATAGAACCCCTGCCTGCCTCTTGCTCATCAAGGAACAAAGCATTCAGTCGCACACCCACGCTAGTCTTAAGACTTGTCTGCCCCATATAGAACTTGGTGTCATTCTCTAGGAAGTAAGACAAGTTTTGCAAAGCAGGAATATCATAGTAGGCACGAGGGCGCAACCTCTGCGAACCGCTGGCCTGAGGTGGATAGGTTATATCATACTCCAGACCTGCTCCCTTATTAACGTCATACTTATAGTCGAATCCCGTTTTGAAGTTGGTAAAGTCTCTTTCGTTAAGCTGTATATACTTGTTTGTCTTTAGCTGAGCATAGATATTAATCGGAATACCCTCGATAGAATAGTCACACCAATAGCTCGATGGGTTCATCTGAGCCTCGAAAGTTCCCTCCTCACGCACATTGGTAACAACCTGATCTGGAGAATATACCATAGAGTGCACATTGTCATTCTGATAAGACACTTGTCCCGAAACGTTATAATCTATCTTTGTAAGCCAGCCGTTCAGACGCCAATCACCATTGACGGTAATACGAGCACCCAGATTCTCATTGCGGTAGCTCTGAGAAAGCTCGATAAGCTGAGGGTCGTCATCACTGACACTGTTTATATTTGAATACCAGTTAGACTTAACATTAAACGACAGTGGCTTATCACTCTGCTTGTTAAAGATAGTCGAATAGCCCACAGAGGCCGTAATACGCTCATAACCTTGATACTTCTTGCGTGGGTCTAGGTACGACTGAGAGTAATCAACACCCACATTCATCGCACCATCGCCAAGCCCAAAGCCCTTGCCCACATAGAACAACTTTGAGAAAGAGTCACTCTTGACTTTAAGTTCCCAAGGAGTAATACCCACCTTGGTGTTTACCACAACGATACCTGATGTAAGGTTACCATATTCAACAGAAGGAATACCGCGTATAACCTCCACCGATTCGATATTATCTGCACTGATAGAACGAAGGTCTATACCTGCTCCCGCTGTCGTCTGGTCATTATCATAGCCACCAAAACCTATGTGGTCATAGTTCTTAGTGAAGGACATGGTTTGCAGATTGGCATCATTACTTAGCTGAGCACCGTCAAGCACCACAGCAGCACCTAGTGAATTATTTGCATCCACAGAAATCTCGCGCAAGGCAACCTGTCCAAGGCCATTAAGGCTTGGGTTCTGAGTAAGACCTCCAGGCAATAGTTGCAGCAAATCGTCCAAGCTCTTAGGCTGAATATGACGTATGGCCTCCTCGCCTATAAGCGATGTCGAAGCAACATCACTCGCCTGTGCCGTTACCACAACGCTCTCAAGGGCAAGACCCGAATCCTGCATCACAAAGCGGATATTATCGTCATCTTTGTCTACGCTCAAAACTCCTCTGATGGTTTCGTAGCCAAGCAACAAAACAGTATAGTTGTACTCGCCTGCACTAATTCCTACAAAGCTAAAGGCTCCACGGCTATCACATGTAGTACCCAGAGCACCGTCATTAAGCACGATGGCTGCAAACTCTAGCTTCTCACCACTTGTGCTAACAACAACACCTTTAAGGTTATATTTTTTATCTGTACTATCTGCCATAGCCACGCTCGAACACGTCAAAATCACCAGCAGCAGCAAGGCATATCTCTGTAACAACTTCATTGAATTAAATTTAGATATTGTGAATTATTTATTTGTTTACCGACAGAAAACACTTATGAAATATGGATAAATAATTCCACAAGTGAGAGCTAATCAGAGTACAAAATTACAACCCGCCAACATAGCCATCAATTACAATAAATAGGTATAACAGAAGGTGGTAATAGCTATAAATAGTGATACAATATTAAAAAATTGCAACTTTTTACAAAAGAGGTGTATTTCGAGATTATCTTTGATAAATGGCAGAACGCCAAATTAGTAGACACAAAAAAAGGTTGCCATTTCTGACAACCTCTTGTGAGCGGAAAACGAGACTCGAACTCGCGACCCCAACCTTGGCAAGGTTGTGCTCTACCAACTGAGCTATTTCCGCAATATTTTTAGAACTCTAAACCATTTCTGATTTGGTTTTGCAAAGGTAGAAATATTTTTTTATTCTGCAAAATTTCAATCAAAAAATTAAGAACTTTTTGTACCGAATAGGGGAATCGAACCCCTATTTACAGAATGAGAATCTGTCGTCCTAACCGTTAGACGAATTCGGCATTATTTCTTTCGAGTTGCAAATGTAAGAACATTTATTTAATTACACAATACTAAAACCTAAAAAAATCAAAAAAACAGCCAAAAATCTAAGAAATCATGCTAAAATCAACCTCAATTCCCGATTTATAACGCAATGCTAGCTCATTGAGCAGCTTCCTGTCACTAGCACTCAAGCTCGATAAGTTCTCAAATAATTTCTCAACAGCACCGCGCGCAATAGTCAACACCTGCCCATCACGACCAATATTGGCTATCTTGAAATCAAAAACATTGCCACTCTGAAGCGTGCCATTAATATCTCCCGAGCCACGCATTTTCATATCCAGCTCGGCAAGCTCAAAGCCATCATTGGTCTGAACCATGGCCTCAAGTCGCTTCTTCGACTCGGCACTAAGTTTGTCGCCACTCATAAGCACACAGTATGACTGCTCAGCCCCTCGCCCAACGCGCCCTCGTAGCTGATGCAGCTGCGACAAGCCGAAACGCTCGGCACTCTCAATCACCATGACCGAGGCATTAGGAACATCTACACCAACCTCAATAACCGTCGTGGCAACCATGATATGCGCCGTGCCATCTTTAAAAAGCTTCATCTGAGCCTGCTTATCTGCTGGCTTCATCTTGCCATGCACAACGCTCATAACATATTTTGGTGGCGGAAAAGCAGCAGCGATAGCCTCACAGCCCTCCTCCAGATATTTATAATCACTCTTCTCAGATTCCTTGATAAGCGGATATACTATATACACCTGACGCCCTGCGGCAATCTCATCTGCAATAAACTTAAACACCATAAGCCTGTGCGAGTCTCTATGGTGCACGGTCTTGATAGGCCTACGTCCTGCTGGCAGCTCGTCTATCACCGACACCTCTAAGTCCCCATAAAGAGTCATAGCCAAGGTTCGCGGTATGGGCGTTGCTGTCATAACAAGTATATGTGGTGGTCGAGAATTTTTGGCCCACAGCTTTGCGCGCTGCTCAACACCAAAGCGGTGCTGCTCGTCTATCACCACCATGGCAATATTAGAAAACTGAACCTTATCCTCTAGCAGTGCGTGAGTACCTATAAGTATATTTATAGACCCATCCTCAAGGCCTGCAAAAATTCTGTCTCGCTCTTTCTTGCGCACCGACCCCGTAAGCAGAGCCACCTCGACACCCAAGCCCTCAAGCATGCGCGAGATGGAAGCCTCGTGCTGAAAGGCCAGAACCTCAGTAGGAGCCATAAGGCAAGCCTGAAATCCATTATCTATGGCTAGCAGCATGGTCATAAGTGCTATCACGGTCTTGCCACTACCCACATCACCTTGAAGAAGGCGGTTCATCTGATGCCCCGTAATAGTGTCGTTGCGAATCTCACGCATAACACGCTTCTGAGCACCCGTCAATGGAAATGCCAGATTCTCGCTAAAGAAACGATTAAATTTATCTCCCACAGTGGGGAATACAAATCCATCGTTGCGCTTCTTACGCACATCGCTGCGACTCATAATATTCAGCTGCACACCAAGCAACTCCTCAAACTTAAGCCTATACTCTGCTCTACGCAACAGCTCAGCACTCTTAGGAAAGTGTATATTATATAGTGCCTCAGTCAACGGCATAAGCCCATACTCGGCTATCATCTTCTGTGGCAGGGTCTCCTCTATCTTCTCTCCAACGCTAGACCACAAGGTGCACATAAGGCTATATATGGCCTTGGTTCCAAAATGGTTGTTGTTGAGTTTCTCGGTGGTACTATATATACCCTGCACAGGGGTGGTCATACGGTTATTGTGCGAAAGCATGGATTCGACCTCAGGGTGGACCATATTCAAGACGCCCTGAAAAAACGATGGACGACCAAAAACTATATACTCACGCCCCATCTCCAGTCGCTTTTCTATCCACGAGATGCCCTTGAACCACACCAACTCACACACGCCAGTGTCGTCTGCGACATAGGCCACGAAGCGTTTCTTAGCTCCCACGCCCACATGACCAAAGCCCTTGATACGCACACGAAGCTGAATCAAAGCATTGTCATCGCCCACAACCTCAGACACCTTATACACCCGACTGCGGTCAACATATCTAAATGGAAACGTATAGAGCAAATCGCGCATAGTACGCACTCCCAGCTCTGTAAACAGAACCAGCGCGCGCTTTTCTCCCACTCCCGCAAGAAATTTTATATCATTATCGAGTATAGACATAGTAATAACTGGTGTTATTATTACAAAGGTATTTATTTTTGCTTAAATTTGCATAAAATAAAATTCAAGCCATGGCCTATTTCTGTAAATCTCTAACTCAATATGCTCGCCGCACGACAAATATCGTGAAGGTAGGAAGTGTAGACATCTCAAGTTCTGAGCCTATCGTAGTTCAAACCATGACCTCGACAGACACCCTTGACACCAAAGCCTGCGTAGCTCAGATAGAACGCATTGTAGAGGCCGGAGCTCAGATAGTAAGACTAACAGCACAAGGAGTCGCACAAGCCGAAAACCTGAAAAACATAAAGCAAGAACTCCTAAACAAAGGCATAGACGTGCCACTGGTGGCCGACATACATTTCTTGCCCCAAGCAGCAATAGTAGCTGCACAATACGTGGAGAAAGTTCGTATAAACCCCGGCAACTTTGGTAGCGACTTGAGCCAACTAGAGCAGCTGATAGACATCTGTAAGACGCGCGGGGTAGCAATACGAATAGGCGTAAACCACGGCTCTCTGTCTCAGCGCATGGTAGACAAATATGGCGACACGCCCGATGGAATGGTTGCATCGGCAGTAGAGTTTCTAGAGGTGTGCCGAAATATGGACTTCGACCAAGTTGTAGTGTCGATGAAATCATCCAATGTGCGCGTTATGGTTCAGGCCTACCGAATGTTAACCGCCAAACTATATGAGCTAGATATGTGCTTCCCACTGCACCTAGGTGTGACCGAGGCAGGCAACAGCTCACAAGGACGTATCAAGTCAGCAGCAGGAATAGGAACCCTGCTCGCCGACGGCATAGGTGACACCATACGCGTGTCGCTAACCGAAGCTCCCGAGAATGAAATCCCCGTGGCTCAGAAACTAACCACCTACTTCGAGAGCAGGAGCAACGTAGGCCTAAGTCTGCCAGCACAAATAGACACCACATTATACAGCCCTTATGAATTCAGGGCCCGCAAAAGCACCGCCACACTAGGCATTGGTGGCAACAACACACCTATAATCGGCTCTGAGCTTACTCCAGAGCAGCTTTCCAACACGATAGACGTCAATATAAATAACCTGCATGAGGTAAAAAACATACTCAATGGCAAGATAATAAGACTATCGACAGTAGGCGAGCAGAATCCAACGGCCGAGCTTCGCGCCGCAATGATACTGATGCAGCAGCTACAAATCACAAGCCCTGTGATAATTGCGCGCCACTACAACGAAAGCAACATCGAAGACCTACAAATAAAAGCCTCAGCAGATATAGGCCCACTGCTGATTGACGGCTTTGGCAATGGCATAGCCATAACCAACAACGGCATAGCACAAGACACCATAGACAGCCTCAGCCTAGACCTGCTTCAGGCAACAAGGCTCAGAATGAGTAGTGCCGACTACATAGCCTGCCCTAGCTGTGGACGTACGCTATACGACATACAAACCACACTCGAAGATATCAAGACCAAGACACGACACCTAGCAGGAGTTAAGATAGGCGTCATGGGTTGCATAGTGAACGGACCTGGCGAGATGGCCGATGCCGACTACGGATACGTTGGCTCAGGACCACAGAAGATAACCCTCTATCGTGGCAAAGAGGTTGTAAAACGCAACATAACGCAAGAAGATGCCATAGAGGAACTTATAAACCTAATTAAAGAGGACGGCCGCTGGGTCGAAGCATAAAAAAATGATAATACTACCAACAACATACTGTGGCTCAATAAGATACTACTCTAAGCTGGTGAATTTCGACACCATAGTCGACCACAACGAAAACTACTGCAAGCAGAGTCTGCGCAACCGCTGCCAGATACTTGGGGCCAACGGGGTTATAAATCTCATAGTGCCCGTACTCAAAGAGGGCGGTGGCAGACGACTGACCAAGGATATACGCATCGACAATTCTAAGTCGTGGCAACACGAGCACTGGCTGTCGATAGTGTCTGCTTATGGCAGCTCCCCTTATTTCATGCACTTTAGTGAACTCTTTGAGCCTATATATCGTGGACCTTATAAGTTTTTGGTAGATTTGAATGAGGATTTGCACACGGCAGCATCCAAGTCACTGGGCATAGATCTCAGCTTGAAGCTTGCCCCAAAGTACATAGAGGCCTCGCCAGAGGATACGGACCTTAGGCTTTCGATGTCAACCAAGCCTCGATTGCAACGTCCTGACCCTGACTTTACCCCTCCGCATTATTTTCAGGTATTTTCAGAGAAGATGCCTTTCGTAGAGGACCTGTCTATTCTCGACCTTATATTCTGTGAGGGTCGCGCAGGCGTCGAGCTACTGAGACAATCGGCAGGGTTATAAGAACTAATTACTAGGCTTTCCCTTCCCTATACCTATACCGCAAAGGTGACAACGACGTCACCTTGTGTTCTTATGCCCATATAAAGACGGTAATCGCCAAGACACTGAACAAGACACTCAGCTAGACAAGATACCGCGAACTGGAGACACTCAAAGCCATCCCTCAAAACGCCAAACACGACCATCTCTTATCCACTGTTCTCGGCTATATGCCTATTCCAACACCACCTCAGACCAGCAACACCGCCCCTACTCTTTCCCAAAGCTACGCGCAGCGGCAAACCAGCAACACCGCCCCTACTCTTTCCCAAAGCTACGCGCAGCGGCAAACCAGCAACTCGC